>JBEDKD010000102.1:0-13294 GCA_041172365.1 Cyanobacteriota bacterium
TCACTAATCCCCAATCACTAATCCCCAATCCCTAATCACTAATCCCTAATCACTAATCCCCAATCCCCAATTCTTAATCCCCCAATCCCTAATCCCTCACTAATCACTAATCACTAATCACAATGTCTCTTGATAATTTACGCGACCTTTATCAACAGGTCATATTAGAACATTACAAAAAACCGAAAAACCGAGGTAAAACAAACCCGGTTCATCGTTCCCAAAGGGGACATAATCCCAGTTGTGGTGATACCATTGAATTAACCCTGAAATTAAATGAGACAGGGGATACAATTGAAGATGTCAAATTTGAAGGAGAAGGTTGCGCGATCGCGATGGCTTCTGCGGATTTAATGGCAGGCGCGATGACCGGAAAAAAAGTCTCAGAAGCCTTAGAAATGGTGCAAAAATTCCAAGCCATGATGAAAGGTCAAGCGGAATTTCCCAAAGAATTAAGGAAATTAAATGTGATGCAAGGAGTCGCCCAATTTCCCGTTAGAATTAAATGTGCTACATTGACCTGGCACACTCTTAAGGCTGCCTTAGAATCTGTCAATAATGCTGAAAAATCTGCTATTGTTAGCAATGAAAATGAATAAAATCGGGTTGTGATGACTTATAGCAAAAGGAAGAAGGAAGAAGGAAGAAGGAAGAAGGAAGAAGGAAGGAAGAGAATCAAAGGAAGAAGGAAGAAGGAAGGAAGAGAATCAAAGGAAGAAGGAAGGAAGAAAATCAAGGGTTTGTTCTATTAACAATGTCCTAACCGTTGAGGTTGCTATAATTCATTAGACATCTCCAACAACTATTCTGGCGCTGGCATCCTGCGCGATCGACATGATTTTTGGGAGATGTCTATTATAATTCTGTCTGTAAGGTTCACGTTTGCCACTAAAAAATGATCACAAATTCTCAACTAATCACTTATTCTGGCTGGTTTGGTATCGCGACTATTGCCTTTGCCATTTTAACAATTGTTGCCTTTATCCTTAAATGGGGCATTCGTTTCCGTTTGGTAGGTGTCACAAGTTTTATGGGTGTACTTACGGGGGGTATTTTCGCCTTGGGCCTAGGATTATTTACCCATCAAGTCATTCCGGGTTCCGTGCGTTATTCATTAGTTTATGATACGGGAGCAAGTCAAACAGTTATTGCCGTTGCGCCCACTATTACCGAATCAGAATTAGAAGCAACGATGCGACAAGCCGCGAGTGATTTATATTCACCTGGTCGTTTTGGCGCGCGTGGAGATAAGAAAATGACGATTCGAGTTCGTACTATTATTCATCCTGAAAATGGGGTTTCGGAGCCTTTATATTTAGGTGAGGTAAGACGGGCTTTAGGGAAACGCGAAGATGACAATATGGAACTTGATATTTTTCGCGACAAATTGCAAGAGTTGAAGAAATATCAAGCTTAAGCACAAGAAAGGTTTTTTCTGTTGTGAAAATCATCAGAAAAATATTGTACCCATTTTTTTTCCTAATGGTATAACCACAAAGACACAAGGGCACAAAGAATCGAAAATTCCCCCTTTGTGTCTTGGTGCCTTGGTGTTTCCTTTGATTTCCCTATGCTATAACCACAAAGACACCAAGGCACAAAGAATCGAAAATTCCCCCTTTGTGTCTTGGTGTTTCCTTTGATTTCCCTATGGTATAACCACAAAGACACAAGGGCACAAAGAATCGAAAATTCCCCCTTCGTGGTTTCTTTGATTTCCCTGAAATATGGTTAAAGAAAAACTTCGATAAGATCACTGGCTTTACGAGTACCATCTTCCTTTTTCACAATATGACTCACTTCGATCGCGTTCGCAGCATAACTCGGTTTGTGCAATAATTCATCAAGTTCCCTCATCACAACGGAAGTATTAAAATTTTCTTGATCGCATTGACGAGCCACCCCCAAACGCACTACTCGCGCCGCATTATCGGGTTGCTCATAATTATGGGGAACTACCAACATTGGACGGCCTGAAAGCAAGGCTTGTCCCGTGGTTCCTACCCCTCCATGATGCACGATCGCGGCACTGTGAGGAAAAATGAGGGAGTGAGGAGCATAATTGACCGCGATCGCGCCCGGTGGTAATAAGTTCGAGGGAACGCGATCGGCTTCCGATCCCATCAGTAAAACAGAACGATAACCCAATTGATGGGCCGCCTGTGCCCCCTCCCAATAGAAATTACCCGGAGCTAAAACCGCGGATGAACCTAAAGTAAAGACGATGGGGGGTGAACCTTCTTCTAAAAATTGCATCAGTTGAGGAGATAACCCCTTAGATACCTTGTTTTGGAGTCCTGTAGGCCCCGGACCATCATAAAACGCAAATCCCGTCTGGCGAGTTTGAGGAGGCCAGTCCGGTTGAGGAGTCCCCAAAACCTGAGAAAATAACGCTAACACTAAATCAGGGGAATGTTGACCTTCACATAAAGGATCATAACTTGAGGGTAAACCCAATTCGCGACGCAGTTGACGTACAGGCGCACTCCAAAACCTTGTCTGCCAACGCATTTGCCGCTGATATCCATCCTTTTTTACCCATTCCATCGCACGATCATAGGCCGAAATGGAGACACCACTGGATTCATAAACTGATTGAAATGAACTCGGAGAAAGAACAGTTGAAACCCGGGGAATGCCTCGTTTTTCTGCGACAAGGGAACCCGCGAAAGAAAGGGGATGAGTTACTAATAAATCAGCCCCCTCCGTTGCTTCCATGATGTCACTGTAACTAGCACGCAGATGAGGCATGAAAACGTAGTTGATGATATATTCTATTCCCTGCCCGGAGTCCATCAATAGTTTTCTCCACTCTTTGTCTTCTTCCCAACGTAAACTATGGGGCCGTACTGGATAAAACTCAATTCCCTCTGATTCCACCTTGGTGTCGTAATTCTCACTGGCACTGGTGGCAATCACCACTTCATAACCCCTTTTTTGTAACTCTAGCGCGATCGCGATGTAGGGATATAAGTCACCCAAGGTTCCAAAAGTTGTCAGAACAATCCGTTTACTCATTCTATCAAGATAATAAAATTTGAGACGACTTCAGAGTATTGAAGCAGATCCTATCATTCTCCCTAGGCAATCCGATTCCCCCACAGAGATTAAATATCGTGATTCACAATAAATTGACAAAATACATCTGAGGTGTTTTTCGCCGCCTCAATGGGGTTCGTTTTGCCACGATTGATACGACTTAAATATTTATCGTTATCTGCTTTTAACACAATCTTGTTATCAGCTAAGACGGTGACAGTAAATTGTGAATAGGTGTCAATCTCGTCTTTGACTGCCTCGATCAACTCTATGTTACCACGGTTAATACGACTCAAATATTTACCATTATCGGCTTTTAAGGCAATTTTTCCATCATCCAAGACTATTACTCTAAATTTAGAGTAGGGGGAAATTGAGTGTTTTCGTTTGTTTTTATGTTTGTTTTTATGTTTGTTTTTATGTTTGTTTTTGTGTTTCTTTTTTCCGGCATAGATCGCGTCTATTTTACCGTGATGAATCCGACGTAAATATTTACCGTTGTCCGCTTTTAACCCGATAATATCACCCGTTTTTAATGTCAAACTAGCCGCGGATTCTGTACTGAATGCTTGCTGCACATACAAGTCTTTCAGGGAAATATTTTTCCCATTAAACTCAATGGCATCAAGACTTTTCGCGTCTAAACGATGCTTGTATTTATATATCCAAGCTGGTTCTTCTGTCCCTTCAATAATACCCCGGATTTCAAATTCCGTCGGTAAAATAATAATCAGAATCGAGATTTCTTGTCCCACGACTAAGGGAAGTCCAGTCGTTCTTTCTTCCTCTCCCCAACTCCCATTTATGAAAGAATTCAGAACAATACTCCCCTCGTTAACCCGAGGATTGATATGGAGTCCAATATTATTACCCGCGTGCAGATTCAAGGCAATCTGATCCGCTTCCGGGGAAGGAGTATAACCCGCTTTGACGACATATCCTACTCCCAAAATAGGCAGACTGACATTAATAAGAGAAGCCATGATCTTTTTTTCTAAATCTTCAGGATTTATAACTTTTATCAGTTTACTTTTTCCCTTAATTTTTATAACTTAAAAAAAGATTAAGATTTCAGCCCCCGATTCTCTCCCCCATTCAGGATTTAGATTCGGAGCACGATGTGGGGTATTAAGTACCTAGACAAAATTAATTGTATATTTTATTATGAGATTGATGGGGCGATTGAAACCCGGGCTACTACACAAACAAAGTCTCCCTTCGGAGACTGAAGAAATTCAACGGGCTGAGGCGGGTTTCCTCTGTGATGACGCCCTTTCAACCGCCCTGAAAACTTCAAACCCAAAATTCAACGGGCTGAGGCGGGTTTCCTCTGTGCAGATCGCCCTTTTAACCGCCCGGTTAAATTAATTCTGCTTTATCGGTGCTTAAGTAAAATCAATACAAAAACATACAATTAATTTTGCCTACCTACTTATCGGATTTGTCTGTGGGACTTGTTTACTATTATCTGTACGCAATTGAGAAAAAGCGAGGCTATTTGCATCCCCACCCGCTTCGGGGCCGGGATGCTGTTAAAGGGGAGCATCTCAGTTTGGCAAAAACACTGAAATAGGATGCACAAACCCTTGTTTTTTTGTTATCTGAGTGATCCCTTGGCAAATAGGAGATGCACCCACACAAAAACCCAAGAGATTTTTTGGGTAGATCTGTGCTCTACCCAACCAACAAAAAATCACTGAGTGATCGATTGGCAAATAGGAGATGCACCCTGTTAAAGTCTGTCATCACCACTTTGATGTCTGTCGTCTTTGTGGATAGTTTTAGGAGCACACGATGACTAAAATGCTTTCCCTACATAAAAGTCTTTCATGGCAACATTGTCTCCACCAAACTCAATGGCATCAAGGCTTTCTGCGGGTAAACGATGCTTATACTTATAGCTCCAAGGTGGTTTTCCCGTGCCTTCCTGAATCCCCTGGATTTCAAATTCCGTCGGACCCACAATCACCATAATCGAGATTAGTTGTCCTACGACTAAGGGAAATCCGGCAGGTCTTTCCTCCTGTCCCCAACCCCCATTAATGTTAGAGTTCAGAACAACACTACCCTCGGTAAAGCGAGGATTAATATGCAGTGCAATATTATTACCCGCTTTCAGATTCAACGCGATCCAATTCGCTCCGGCAGAAGGAGTATAACCTACTTTGACGACATATCCTACTCCCAAACTGGGCACGCTTGTATTAATAATCGAAGCCATCCTATTTTCTCCTAATAATTAACGATTGATTCACTGTAAATATCTTACTTTTTTCCCACGGGTTTATCTCTAAAAAAAATCTTAAGATGTTGGTTCTTTTTTGACATTTTTGTATGTCGGGAATTTGCCAGGGAAAACCCAGTGACAAAATCTGATCTGTCACTGGCAAAAATAACACGATCGCGCCTTTTTTTCTGACAGAGAAACGCGATCGGGTTTTCTGTCTACAATTTACCACTAAGTCTCCCTAGGAAATTCAATTAGCCCACAGGGAATAAATATTGGTATCAGGAGACAACAAATTGACAATATACATCGGAGGGATTTTTGGCCGCCTCAATAGAGTCTATGCTACCCCGATTGATACGACTTAAATATTTGTCGTTATCCGCTTTTAAAACAATCTTGCCATCAGCCAAGACGGTAAAAGTAAATTGTGAATAGGGATCAATGGAATCTTTTGCTGCCTCGATTGCGTCTATGGAGCCGCGATTAATACGACTCAAATATTTACCATTATCCGCTTTTAAGGCAATTTTGCCATCAGCCAAGACTGTTACGACAAATTTAGAGTAGGGATCAACCACGCTTTTTGCCGCCTCGATGGGATCTACACTGCCACGATTAATACGACTCAAATATTTACCATTATCCGCTTTTAAGCTGATAGTATCGCCCGTTTTGAATTTAGAACTAGGACTAGGCGCTGCGCCGATGGTGAAGGCTTCCTGCACAAAAAAGTCTTTCATGGCAAGATTTTCTCCATGAAACTCAATTATATCAAGGCTATCTGCGGGTAAACGATGCTTATATTTATACACCCAAGGTGCTTTTCCCGTGCCTTCCTCAATCCCCTGGATTTCAAATTCCGTCGGACCGACAATCACCATAATCGAGATTTGTTGTCCTACCACTAAGGGAAATCCGGCTGGTCTTTCCTCCTGTCCCCAACCCCCATTAATGTTAGAGTTCAGAACAACAGTACCCTCGTTAAAACGGGGATTGACATGGAGGGAAATATTATTACCTGCTTTCAGATTCAATGCAATTACAGCTCCATTAGAGGCAGTATAACCTACTTTGACGACATATCCTACTCCCAAACTTGGCAAACTTGTACTAAGAAGCAAAGCCATCCTAATTTTCTCCTAATAATCAATGATTGATTAACTCTAAATATCTTACTTTTTTCCCGCGGTTTATATCTTAAAAAAATCTTAAGATTTTGGCTCTTGTTTGACATTTTCGGAAACAGGGAATCAGGAAACGGGGAATGAATTAAACCTCATTTTTCTGAGAAACGGATATCATAACAATGAGCACTACCCAGGGATGTTTGCGGACCAAGTAACCGTGATATTGCCAGTGTTATCGTAATAACACGCGGGCAGATCATTCACCTTGAATGATAAAGTTTCACCGGGTTTCAGAGTAATGACTGTATTGCCTCCCACTTCGGCAACCACTGTATTACTTTGTTTCTGTACTGCCAGCAGGGAAAATGATGTATTGTTGGGATATTTCATGTTTATTTGATAGGGAAAATTCGTGATCCCCGCCGCGTTACATTCCAGCCAAGTTGCGGGCTTCCAGTTCCCTGATGGCGAAAACGTAAAGGAAATTTCAGTGCTGTTGGTGTTGGTAAAGTCTATCCCTTCTTGGGAGGTGAGTGGTATCTCAAATTTTCCTGTTATAGGTACGGGTACGGGTGCGGGTGCGGGTGCGGGTGCGGGTGCGGGTGCGGGTGCAGGTGCAGGAGTTGGTGTGGACGGATTGAGCCCTTCAGGACCACTAATGGACTTCACGCCAATATTCTGACAAACTCTACCATCAAGTCCTTTACCCGTTAGATCGCGGATTTTCTCACCCGCGTTACCAGACACACCCGTTAAACGCCAATAACCAACCAAATTCGCTTCTTGCCCCGTCAGGCGACGATTCATATCCGCCTGAATTTCTTGTTGGGTGCGAGCTTTATTCCAGACTCGGACTTCATCTATATAACCTTTGAAATAATAAGTTCCGGGTTGACAGGCTGTTTTGCCTTCCGTGGCTCCCGAACCAATTCGTAATAAATTAGACGGACCATCACCATGAGCTGCACCCGTCGAAGCCGCGGGTATATAGTCTAGGGTTAATTCTTCCACCATTTGCCCGTCTTGAGACCAACGTGCCACTTGTCCATTAACGTAGAAACGTGCTTTTCTGCTACTGGCATCATAAGTACCAGCTAAGTGAGTCCATACACCTAGTTGGATCTCTTCTCCACGTAACTTCTCGAAATTTCCATTTTTATTAAGAATCCAAAACTCCCACTTGTTAAAAGCAGAAGCTTCATAAAACATATATCCCCAACGATAGTTAACAGGCCGTGAAGTCAATACAGAACGTTCATCTGTGCCACCGTCCGACATGGCCCAAGCCTCTACGGTGAACGTTTGGGGATTTAATTCTGTATTGTATTCAATGTCTATCATGTCATCTACGCCATCAAAATAGAGCGTAGAAACGAGATTACTGTTAGCCATAAGCCTTTTGTCTTTAGATAATGTTGTTGACAAGGGAATTTGCTGTTGTGAAGACTATATCATTCCCTATCCCCCATACACCTTTATTTTGTGTTAAGTTTTATGTCTTTAATCAATTTTTAACAAAGCTTAAGATTTGCCTGATCAGCACAGGAATAAAGTCGCGCCTTAGCCTATCAGAGCCCTAATTTTTTTTAGGGCTACCCTAAAATCAGAAACTATTGACATATTATTGCTGAAATTGAAGAGCTAATTGCAGAAAAGGTGTTATTATCCAAACGTAAGTTGCTATAGGATTTTTAAATGAGATGTAAATGTGGAACGGGCCTTAGCCCGTCACAGGCAAGATGCCTGTGCCACAAGTTTCACCTCTGAAATGGAAACACTATAGTTATAACTACTAATCAACTCTCAATTGGGTTTCTCTATGGCTTGTTACTCCTTAATTGTGAGAAACTACCTGATAACCTGGTTTGTGAGTGTAACTATTAACTTCCGTGATCTCAGCCCGATGATCGCGAGTTTCCCCTACAGGTTATTTAGAAACCACTAACCTCGGCCAAACCTCCCATGATGTTTGACAAAACGATTATTAATGAAGCATTAGAATCCTCCCGTATCGCGATCGCGGCTAAAATACGGGAGTTTATCGACAAAAAGCGCAGTTTATCGGGTTCTTATCAGCCCTTATATGATCTCTTAACTGATTATCCATTCCGCAAGGGCAAAATGTTGCGACCGACTATTTGCATCAGTGTAGCGCGATCGGTGGGAGGAATGGGACACTCTGCTGTGATCTCCGCGTCAGCATTGGAACTCTATCACAATGCTTTCTTAATTCACGATGATATCGAAGATGGTTCCGAGTCTCGACGGGGCAAAAATACCTTACATCAAATGATTGGTATCCCTCGTGCTATTAATGTCGGTGATGCCACTAACGTCCTCGCGGTAGGTTTGTTACTAGAAAATTTATCGACTATTGGAGTAACAAAAACTCTCAATGTTTTACAAGAAATTGAGCTTATGGCTCAACAATCGGTAGAAGGACAAGCGATGGAATTGGATTGGGTGGCGGATAATACCGCGAATTTAACTGATGAAGATTATTTCCAAATGTGCGTCAAAAAAACCTGTTGGTACACATTTATTACGCCCTGTCGCATTGGTTTAATTGTCGGCAACCCCTCGGCAAATCCTCATTCCCTGGTGGAACCTTTGGCCAATTTAACACGATTTGGTATGGTGTTAGGAATCGCGTTTCAAATTCAAGACGATCTTTTAAATTTGCAGGGGCAATTAGCTCACTATGGTAAAGAGATTGGGGGTGATATTTATGAGGGTAAACGCACTCTTATGCTCAATCATGTTATTACTCACAGCTCTGCCCAATCGTCTCAAAAGATTTTGGAAATTTTGGCTACACCTCGTGAAGAGAAAACGCCAGAGCAAATTGATTTTATTCTGGAGCAAATGCAGTTTTGTGGTAGCATTGAACACGGTTGGAACGTCGCACGGGCTTTGGCTAACCAAGCGGCTGATATTTTTCAGACTCTCGATTTTCTGACGGAGGAAACACCGATTCAACCCGGTGAAGAATGGGTGACGAGTCTTCATGATCGTCGGTTTCTTAAGGAATTAATTAACTATGTCATCTATCGTAATCTTTAATCGGGAGCATCCCACTTTTGTAAATATATCCTAGGGGGCGAAGCATGACCATTTTAAATCCTTGATTATAACCAATAACTTATCTGCGGTCATGCTTCGCCCCTACAAAATAATGTCCATTTTCATAAAGGAATACAGGGATAAAGTTATGGGTTTTCCCCATTGCTATGTTAAATTACACTCTAATGCCACACTGGTTTTGCAAATTTCGTTTCATAATCAGATGAGGGAAAGTTTGCTTTTGCGTGGGACTTTGGATGATTGGGTGACGGATGAAGAGCAAATTTTCTCGACGGCGAATCTTTTGGAACCTCCTTATGTTTATCTGTTTGAGGAGAAAGAAACAACCCAAACCATAACGGTTCAATTTCCCTCTTTTTTGACTCCTGGGCAAAGGCTGAAAAGTTGGTTAAGATTTCCTGGGGTTTGTGAAGACGCGGTTTTGATTGAGGTGGAAATTGTTTCTCTTTCTGATGGCGATGTCTCGATTAATGTCCCCTTACTCTTGAGGTTTCCTCCGGGAGCATCTCAAGGTCCCGAAAAAACCCGTAGTGGGTTGGCGAAGCCTGTGCGAAGCACAAACGTCTCGCTCCCTATTAGATCCCTAGGGAGCGAGACGCTCCCACTGCCAATTTACGAAGATATCGGGGGCAATTCCCTCGACAAGACTACTGAAGGTATCTTTGGTTTGTTGTCAGGATTGATGGATTTGGATAAAATTCCCTCTAGTTGGTTAGTGGCTGAATTGTTGGTTTTTTTAGCTCAAAAGGGGGAAGATTATGCCCTAACGGATGTTGGTAGTAAATTGCTTGGGCAATTGCGTCAAACTCGTTTTTTTTATCATGGCTCGATCGCGCTGATGTCTGCCCACTTGCCTAGTTGGATCAATAACATTTTGCTCTCTGAAGAAACGGTTTTAGGGAGTGATAAGGGGAAATATCATCTTCTTTCTATTTGGCAGCAATGGCTCTTAAGTTTAGTGGAAAGGGATATTGAAGCCCCTGATGAGGGCAAAACTATTTTAGTTTCCCCATTTATTCCGACTAAATTTGTCGATAAACTGGGTTTCGATACAGGGCGGTGGTTTGGGGCTCTTCTCTTGGGGCTTGCTGTCGTTTCACCCAGAATGGCTCAAGGTTTAAACGCGATCGCGGCTATTGCACCGGAAATTCCCGATCCCAAAGATGATACACCCCTCAAAGCCAGTTATACTCTCGCGACAGGATTACCCGGATTAGACGCGATCCCCGTGCGTTGGTTGGTATTAGAACTTTTACTCATTATTTGTCAAAGGGGTGAGCAATATAGTCAAACCCAAGAGGGTTGTCAGTTGTTGACACCTTTGAAGCGTACCCGTTTCTTTAAAAATGGGCTACTTGCCTTCGCGACAGCACAAGCCCCCCGTTGGTTGGCGGTGAGTCAGTCTGCGGCTTCGGCTTATCAAGCCTTTCTCGGACCCCAGATTGGGCAAGGTGGTATTCTTTATGCCTGGGAGCAGTGGTTATGGAGTCTGACAGAAAATCAACCCTCCATCCCCCCACCACAGGCAGGGGAGACTGAAGCTTTCCTCAAGGCAATAAGTATAGATGTAGAGCGCGCTTTTGTTGATACGATTCTGGGCTTATCTTTAGTATCTCCTGCTATTAAGGTAATTTTGAACGCGATCGCGGCTATGGCCCCAAATATCCCTCAAACACAAATACCCCCATCACCGACAAAAGTTTCAGATGTCATCGGGGAAATTGGAACCCTTCAGCGCTAATAAATTTATGAGTATTGATGAACAACAACTCGCGCGTGTAGAATATCTACGCATTCCCCTCGATGATCTCTCTAGTCCTCTGGACTGGAAAGATTGGTATCATTATATCTTGTTAGATCGAGAAAGTGGTTTACGAGTATTAGTTAATTTTAGCCTCATTGGTAGACCGTCTCTCGGTGAGATACAAACCACTTTTATTGTTACGATTCCCTCTGAACTTCTTACCCCTCAATTGCGCTCTCCCACACCTTTTTCCACCTTTGGTATCGCGTTCCCCCAACCCTGGCAACCGGAGATGGTATCGGGGGAACTCTTGCATTTTCAAGGTGAAGGTATTAATCTGGAAATTAACGGTAAAAATGCTCTAATTGCCGTTAGAGATGAACGATCGCGACTCTCGATCAACTTTCAAGCTATTGCCCAGGCTACTCCTCTTTTAGTAACAGAAGATTCACCTTTTGGCAGTGGTTTTATCGGATGGGGTTTAGTTCCTGGTTTAGAGGTGACGGGGGAATTATTAATTGGTGAACAATCCTTTACCATTGATAAAAACTGGTTTTGTTATCACGATCGGAATTTTGGTCGTTTTCGCTGGGGAGAGGATATTGGTTGGGAATGGTTAGTGGTATTTACCCAATGTGAGGATGGAACTCCCCTGACGTTAGTATTGGACCAACGGACGAATAAAGACCACTTTCAAAGGAGTTTGCCTTATATTTTTCTTTATCTTGATAATCAGTTATCTAAGGTTTTCTTGGGAGACACTTTAAACATTTCTTGGGAGTGGTCCTCGGCGTCTACTTTACCTTTACGTCTTCCGGGTGTGATGGCTTCCCTATTTACAGATCGGACTTTGAGAGTCCCTCAACGGTTACAGGTACAAGCCGCCGATGAACAAGATCAATTATTATTAACTCTTGATTTTGAGTCTATGTTAGAGTTAGTGGTTCCTGATAATCAGACACGCCAATATAGTTTTATTGAAGAGCTAACGGGAATCGCGACGGTTAATGTTTCTCTCAAGGGCAAAACTTTACACTCCAAGGGATTAGTTTATGCTGAATATGTTATCTGAACCGCGAAAAGGAGCGCGATCGTGTTACTTTAAAAACATCTGTGTTTATCTGGGTTTATCGCGGTAAAAAAAATTGCTATATAGCAATCTTAAATAGGTTGTGGTAAAAACGTAGGGGTAGTGCCCCGTGCCTACCCCAAAGAAGGGCAACCACGGGGGGATTGCCCCTACAAAAATATGACAATTGAAATAGGATTGCTATATTCTGACAGACAAAAAAAAGGGTAGGCGAGATGACAACAAATATAGTAAATACCTCAAGGGAACGCGAGGAAAAATTGATCGAATGGCTGCACCGTTTGGTAGAAATTCTGCGCTTTCAAGGGGGTTCCACTTGGAATGCTTTAGTGCGGACTGTTTCTGATAAAACCGCGATAATAGAGTTAGATGATACTCGCCTAAGACTGCGTGCATCCGGGCGCGATCGTGTGAATATTGAGATAGAATTAGATCCCGAAACCCTCGCGGTTAATTTTCGTAGTACCGCGGAGACGCTGCGAGAAATAATCAGGGGGGAGTTATTATTAGATAACGCGGTAACTGGTGGAGAGATTTACCTTCGAGGTGATTTACAAGAGTTACTGGGAATTTACGAAATAGTAATGGGAATTTTGGGGGATAGTGCCATCAATCCACAGTTACAAAATCTTTGGAATGAGTTTGAGGATACTTGGCCAAGTGCGATGTATCCATTGCCTTGCCGCTCTCTGGAGCAGCAGAAATCCACCTATGGATATCTGATTAGCCAAGTACCAGAAGATGTACTATTGACGCAAATTGTACACATTTTACCATAATATAGGGGCAGGTTCACCCATGTCTTTAATACCCACAGACAACTGATAAAAACCCGCCCTATTGACGCAAATTGTACATAATATAGGGGCGGGTTCACCCATATCTTTAATACCCACAGATAACTGATAAAAACCCGCCCTATTGACGCAAATTGTACACATTTTACCATAATGTAGGGGCGGGTTCACCCATATCTTTAA
>JBEDKD010000103.1:0-5249 GCA_041172365.1 Cyanobacteriota bacterium
GTATATTTTATTATTAGATTGATTGGGCGATTGATTGGGCGAATGCCATTCGCCCCTACACAAACAAAGTCTCCCTTCGGAGACTGAAGAAATTCAAAGAGCGCAGGCGGGTTTCGCGCTACGCGCACGCTACGCGAATGTCTGTGTAGCCGCGGTTTCAACCGCCCGGTCAAATTAATTCGGCTTTATCGGTGGTTAAGTAAAATCAACATAAAAACATACAATTAATTTTGCCTACCTACTTATTCGAGTAGTGCCAGCAACAAGCGGGCACTATGACTGGAAAATGTATAACAGCTTAAACCAGGTTTTTTGGTATAGTAGTGCGAGCCAGAAGCTCGCGTAATTCTTATTCGAGTAGTGCCAGCAAGAGGCAGGCACAATTCTAGCTTGTGAAATTCATTAGCCAGCAATATGCTTGCACTACTATAGAAAAAACATTGTAGGAGAAAAATGGTCATTATCCGTCAAGAAAGACAGGAAGATATTGCCAGTATTCATCAGGTTAACGCGAGGGCATTTTCCAGTATTGGTGAAGCCCATTTAGTGGATAAATTACGATCGCGTCATCAGATCATTTTATCATTAGTAGCCATCGAAGACGAGCAAATAGTCGGCCATATTTTGTTTACTCCCGTTACCCTCTCTGGGAAGGAAAAAGAATATATGGGAGTTGGAATCGGTCCCTTAGCAGTATTACCCAAGTTTCAAAAACAAGGAATAGGAACTATTTTAGTCCAAACAGGGTTAGAGCAATGTCAACAAAAGGGTTACGAATTTGTCGTAGTTTTGGGCGATCCGGGGTATTATTCTCGCTTTGGTTTCGTCTCAACTAGCCAATATCATATTCGTTGTGAGTATGATGTTCCCGTTGCCGCATTTATGGCGATCGCGCTCCAAGAAGGAGCCTTAAAACAACGTCCGGGTGTGGTAAAATATCAGCCAGAATTTAATGAGGTTTAAAATTTAGTTCAATATTACCCCCCTCTGGTACTGCCAAATATATTCCTCTTTGCCTCTCCGACAAGAAGAAGGTAGGGGGAACTCATTTTTAATTAACAGAAAAAAAGATGAAACAATTAAAATCAAGTTCCGCCGACTTACGTCAACTATATGAAGAAAGCATCACCGTCAAATATGTAGCAGAATCCCTCCAAGCTGTTACCCTTGAAGATGATGCCCTCATCATTCAACAATGGATGAACGACCAAGATTTTGATGTCGTAGGCATCGAAGAAAACGGCATTATTTGTGCTTATATTGAACGTAATAACTTAGGAAAAGGTTTCTGTAAAGACTATCAAAAATTCTTTCATCCCTCTGAATTAATTTCCGCATCAACTCCCCTGATGCAATTATTACCCCTATTACGAGAGCAAAAAAGATTATTCGTATTAGAATATAATCGAATTAATAGTATTGTCACCTATGGAGACTTACAAAAAGCACCATTTAGAATGTTATTATTTAGTTTAATTACTTTATTAGAAATGAACTTATTAAGAATTGTTAGAAGGAATTTTCCTGGTGATAAATGGCAGAAAAAACTCCGAAGTGAACGAGTAGAAATGGCGCGAAAACTATGGGAATTAGAACGAGCAAAAAATGAAGCACTAGACTTATTAGATTATCTGCAATTTTGTGATAAACGAGACTTGATTCTCACATCCCCGGAACTTTGCCAAAAATTAGGATTAACTTCAAAACGAGGAGCCGAAAGACTATTTAAGTCCGCCGAAGCCCTAAGAAATAGATTAGCCCACGCCCAAGATTTAGTCACCGGTTCCTCTTGGCCAGATATCATTAATTTAGCCGGAGAAATTGAGAATTTATTACAAAAATGCGAAGAATTAGAAATGATAGGATAACCGTTTTTTCTGCTATTTGTCAATATTATCCCCAGAAAAGTCATTGACCCATTTTCCCAGCAATGTAAAAAAATGTAACTATTTGCTCAAAAAATGGAAAAATATGCTAATGTGTGACTAATCCAGATGAGAAAATCTCCCCTAACATTAAAAAACTTTGTGAACCCACAAAAGTTAGTCTCAGCATGAGAATGTCAGAGAGACTCATGGATCAAATGATCGCCAAATTATTGCCCAAATATGGGTGAATGGCAGAAACGTAAAAATCAATTTATTGCCAATGAACATCTTTTGCCACTTAAAAGAGCGAATGTCGGTCCAAAGACCGATAAACATGAAAAAATTGTGATCATAACAACAAAAACTTGGAAAACCGAAGGCCAACCGCGATAGATATAGAACGGTTTTCCCTCAGAGAAGTTTTCGCGTGACAAAGTGCGTGTAGGATAATTTAGGAAAGCAGCCTCTATAATTGAGGATGGCTTGTCGTCTTGTCTCTAAGAATCGTCAATCAGGAGGAATGTTGAATGTCCACATCGGAAACCCCAAAGTATCGTTTTGAAACCCTACAAATTCATGGGGGCCAATCTCCCGATCCCACCACAAATGCGCGTGCGGTTCCCATTTATCAGACAACTTCTTATGTCTTTAACAGTGCGGAGCATGGCGCGAATTTATTTGGTTTAAAGGAATTTGGGAATATTTACACCCGCTTGATGAACCCGACTACCGATGTTTTTGAACGTCGAGTTGCGGCCTTAGAAGGGGGCGTGGGTGCTCTAGCAACATCTAGTGGTCAAGCCGCGGAATTTATCGCGATTAGTAACATTTGTCAACCCGGAGATAATATTGTTTCCACCAGTTTTTTATATGGAGGAAGCTATAACCTATTCAAGGTGACATTACCGCGTTTAGGCATTAATGTCAAGTTTGTTGATGGAGATAATCCAGAGGATTTCCGTAGCGCGATCGATGAGAAGACGAAAGGGATTTATGTAGAAAGTATTGGTAATCCTCAATTCAATATACCTGATTTCGCGGCTCTGGCGGATGTGGCCCATGAAAATGGTATTCCCTTAATTGTTGATAATACCTTTGGGTGTGCCGGATACTTATGTAGTCCCATCGAACATGGTGCAGATATCGTGGTGGAGTCCGCGACAAAATGGATCGGCGGACATGGTACTTCCATCGGCGGTGTCATTGTTGACTCTGGGAAATTTGATTGGGGTAATGGCAAATTTCCTGTGTTTACGGAACCCTCTCCAGGGTATCATGGTCTAAACTTTTATGAAGTTTTTGGCCCGAAAGGTCCATTTGGTAATATCGTCTTTATCATTCGGGCACGAGTGGAAGGAATGCGCGATTTAGGTCCCTGTCTGAGTCCCTTTAATTCCTTCTTATTATTGCAAGGATTAGAAACATTATCGTTACGGGTTGATCGTCATTGTGCTAACGCTTTAGCCTTAGCTGAATGGTTATCAAAACAACCCGATGTCGCGTGGGTAAATTATCCTGGGTTAAAGAATCATCCTTCCCATAAAAACGCGAAGAAATATCTCAAAAATGGGTTTGGATGTGTGTTAAACTTCGGGATTAAAGGTGGTTTAGAAGCGGGTGTTAAGTTTATTAACGCGGTCAAATTAGCTTCTCATTTAGCCAATGTGGGAGATGCCAAAACCTTAGTTATTCATCCTACTTCTACCACCCATCAACAATTAACAGAAGAGGAACAAGTCTCCGCGGGAGTCACCCCGGATTTAATTCGTGTTTCTGTTGGTTTAGAACATATTGAGGATATTAAAGCTGATTTCGCTCAAGCTTTTGAGCTTGTCAGAAAGTAGGCTTAATTTTCACTAAAATCCTCTAATGGTTAGTAGGGTTTTATCCCTACTTCCATTTTTTCTGGGTAGTATGATAGCAATTTGCCCTCACATACTACCTGTGATTTTTTCTCATTGATGGAGGTGGTGAAAGCCATGAAGAACTATCAACATTTTATCGATCGTCAAACTAAAATTTATCGGATTCCAGAACCAGTAACACTAGAATCTGGGAAGGTGTTGATGGATGTTCATGTCGCCTATTGCACTTGGGGAACCCTTAATAAGAAGGGTAATAACGCGATTTTAATTTGTCACGCGCTGACTGGATGGGCTAATGCAGAACAGTGGTGGACACCACTTTTTGGTCCGGGAAAAAGCTTCGATCCTCAGAAAGATTTTATTATTTGTAGTAATGTGTTAGGCAGTTGTTATGGGACAACGGGTCCGACATCAATTAATCCTGAGACGGGAGAGGTTTATGGGCCGGATTTTCCCCTGATTACTATTCGAGATATGGTACAAATTCAAGGGTTATTATTAGAAGCTTTAGGTGTGGAACACTTAAAATTAGTCATAGGTGGTTCTTTAGGGGGAATGCAAGTTTTAGAGTGGGGGGTTTTGTATCCTGAAAAAGTGGACACGATCGCGCCTTTTGCCATTTCAGGACGACATTCGGGGTGGTGTATTGGTATTAGTGAAGCCCAACGACAAGCGATTTATGCTGATCCGAATTGGTGTAATGGTTATTATACCCCCGAAAAAGAACCTAACGCGGGATTAGCCGCAGCACGGATGATGGCCATGTTAACTTATCGCAGTCGCGACAGTTTTGAAGTGCGATTTGGCCGCGAGCAACAACAAGGGACTGGTGACTTCGCGATCGAGAGTTATTTGCGTTATCATGGTGATAAATTAGTTAAGCGTTTTGATGCTAATTCTTATATCCGATTGACACAAGCAATGGATAGTCACGATCTCGGACGCGATCGCGAGAGTTATGAAGAAGTATTAAGGGGAATTAAATTACCGACATTAATAGTTGGTATTACCTCTGATGTATTATATCCACCTGTGGAGCAACAGGAATTAGCCGATTTAATTCCCAATGCAGAAATTAGATGGTTAAAATCACCTCATGGCCATGACGCGTTTTTAATTGATATGGAAATTCTCAATGAGATGATTCTTGAATTTACCGCGAATAAAACCGTGAATACTTTATGTCGAGCTTAATAATTTTGTCTTTTTTAGTTAACCCAGTTTTGGCGAAAAACTGGGTTTTTTGTGAAAAAATTAGAGTTTTTTTATGAACCACAAAGGCACAGAGTACACAGAGGAAAGAGCAGAAAAGACAAGAGAGAAAACCCGATAGATTTGTAGGGGATATTTCACCGAAATCTTTAAATACCCACCGATAAATGATCAAAAACCGCCCCAAAGCAGTCCAGAATAGAGATTATTGGTGGGGTGGGGGCGGGTTTATTGAGGTTATTTTTGGGTGGGAGAAATTCGGGTGAACCCGCCCCTACTAGGCTCGATCGCGCCACTAAAATAT
>JBEDKD010000104.1:0-3166 GCA_041172365.1 Cyanobacteriota bacterium
AAATTGCACAGCGAATGGAGGCAAGTGGCCGCGATCGACAACATCAGAAATTAATGCAGTTATGCTATCAAACTTATGCTGACTATCTGGAGGAAATACCATGAGTCAAAATTCTCAGCCAGTTCCCCGCTTAGATTTAGCTCCCAAATTGAGGCACCCTCTTTCATTATGGAATCCCCTAGATTATCTGCGGTTATTGTATTGGGTGTTCTTTTTTCCCCAAGCTTTGCCGTGGTATATAGACACCTTTGGCGGTAAGGGTTTTAAGGAGGCAAAAACTGGGAGCAAAAGATGGGAATGGCTGCGCCAAAATCCCATCCAGCTCCAGTTAATTTTACAAGCGTTAATGTTAATTATTGTTCTTCCCATCCTTGGGAATCGATTTCTTGTGCAACTAGGTTTTGCTGTCAATTGGTCGGCCGTGGTGTGGGGCGTGATGTTGGGCGTACTGTTTGTCGTGTTCGGTGTCGTGTTTTCGGATGTGGTGTGGGGCGTGGTGTCGGGCATCGCGTTGGGCGTAGTGTGCGGCCTGGTGTGGGGTTTAGTGTGGGGTTTAGTGTGGGGCGTGGCCAGGGGCATGGCTCATGGCAAGGCATGGGCGCTCTTGTTGGGCGTGTTCGGCGGTGCCTACGGCGTGGCGTTTGGCGTGGTGATCGGCTGGATCTACGGCGTGGCGTTCGGCACGGCGTTCGGCACGGCGTTGATCTTGGCATTCATCCGCCCTGAAGATTGGCTTTTTGCTTTACTGTTTACCTTACTTGAGTCGAGAAACCCAAATAGATATTTTCCTCACGTTACGCTGCTTCCCCTTCCCAACCTATCTTCTCAAGTAGCAAATTGGCTCAGGCAAGATTGGGAAACAGGAAAGCATAACATTAATCAACTATTGCAATTTACCTTTCAGTCTATCCCCGTTGTTCAGGCTGTCAATCGAGAGCTTGCCGAGACTCCTCCAGAACTAATTATTTATTGCGTCGCTCAATTTGCGGACGAACTTTATGATTCGGATTCATGGAAGCATTTTGCCTTCGATTTTCAGAGCGAGATTCGCTTAGATACCCCTGCCCATGCTGCGGCGGCTGGTTTCTGGTATTTGTGTGAGGGAAGGCCTCAGAAAGCAATGGAAGCGTTTGCCGTCGTGCGCGAGCTCCCCTATGGTGAGGATATGTTCACCTTCGCGCAAATTCTATCCACTTTTGACCAAGCCCGCAAACCTGCTGAGATTGCCACCCTCAACCTACCTGCCTCCCCTGAGCAACCGTTTTTACAATTAACGGCTTGGGACGCGATCGCGGCCTTACGACGGGTTATTTCCGATGTGCAAATTGTCGAGCAATCTCCCTCTAAATCAGCGAGTGATCTTGCTCTTAAGCGCGCATTAGGAGAACTCAAAGACATTCTGGATGGAGCCGAAAACATCCCGCAATCTGAACGAAAGTTAATTATGAATATTGCACAAACTTGGCAAAACTCTTTACTGGCAATTACTGGTTAAATCAGTAATCAAGAAACCAATGGCCTCTACCACATTATTGTTGAACTATTGCGCCGCTTGGTGTCAGAAAATAAGTTTTCTTCTCACTTAGTATAAGTGATGTAGGAGCGCGATGATCGCGATCGTGTCTCCGATCCCCCCACAAATAGCCGCGATCAACGGGCCTCAATCAACCATTAAATGCCATGAATGGGGAATTTGTCGATCGCGATCGCGCCCTGAGAGCCTAGGGCATCACAGCATCAGAAAATCGAGAATAAAGGAAATGAGATAATAAAGGATCAGAAATCTTATCCCAAATCAAATCCGCGAGCAATTTTGCCGTCACAGGCGCGAGTAAAATCCCATTACGATAATGTCCCGTCCCCAGGGTTAAATTCTCCCAGGCACTACTTCCAAAAATCGGTAACTCATCCGGTGTTGCCGGCCGAAACCCCCACCAAAACTCCAAAATTTGATAATCTTTTAATTGAGGAAAAAGACGATTTGCCCCTTGTAATAAAGCTTGTATTCCCCCGCTAGTATTACCAGAAGTAAAACCCACATTTTCGCTCGTCGCGCCTAAAACAATTGTACCATCTCTTCGCGGCACAACATAAATTTCCTCTCCAAATAAAACATTTTTTAACGGTAAATCTCCCCCTAGATCACGCGGAGAAATTGATAACATTTGTCCCTTGGTGGGATACACAGGTATCAGATGTAATAATTCCTGTGTCCAAGCCCCTGTGGTTAATACATAATGGCAGGCTTGATATTCCCCTTGTGCAGTTTTTACCCCTAAAATCTTGGTTTCATTATGCAAAAATTCCGTAACATTTTCGGGAATTATTGCTATTTTGAGAAGGTTCACCGCGGCTTTTAATGTTTCATATAAAGCACGATTATCCACTTGTGCATCATCAGGATACCACCAACCTCCCTTGACTTGAGCACTTAAACCGGGTAAATGTTGATGCACTTCTTTTTCATCTAACCAATGGGCATTTTCGCTAAATTTATTTTCCTTAATATCCTTGACAGATTCATAAATTGGTGCTAAAATGCCACAATCCCAATAACCACTATTTAAGCCCGTTAAAGATTCTAATTTCGCGATCCAATCGGGATATAAAGAGCGACTTTTTAAACATAAATCTAGCAGTGGACTAGGGGGAATTTCTTCCGCTTGGGGGGCCAACATTCCCGCGGCGGCTCTCGCGGCGGCTTCTTGACAATTCCGACTCAAAACGGTGACGGATGCCCCCCTTAATTTTAACTCAATGGCCAAAGAGAGTCCAATAATACCACCACCAATAATTAAAATATCCTCAGCTAGATTCATTACCATTGTATTAATTTGATTAATTCCATTCCGCGTCGGGTTCTCCTTCTACTTTGGCGATCGCGTCTTGGGGTGAAAGATTACCATAAAGCAACGCCATAATACTAGGGAGATACTCATCCATCATACCTACATTAGCTTGACATCCACCCCGACAATTAGGTACGGGGATTCCTACTAGAACAAGCTTAATTGCTCAAACTTATCCTTTTGGTGGGTTGACGCTTCACTGGAAATTGCTATCTTTTTAGGGACAGTCTTACTTTTCCTCCGACATCCGTTTTGAGTCTCGGATTGCCCACCCGCGACTAATATATTTATGGCAGCATTTACATCTCTATCGTGGA
>JBEDKD010000105.1:0-3207 GCA_041172365.1 Cyanobacteriota bacterium
ACAGAGCTCATAGGATGGGATGGCGTTTTTTGTCCTAACCGTCTTGGCGGGTGCTATACTATCTATTACCCGCTAATAGGTTTAAACGAGTTTTATTTAATAGAGTAATTCGAGAACCGTCAATCATAATTAATCCTTCTTGACTTAACTTGGCAAATACCCGTGATAATGTTTCTGGAATAGTGCCTAATACCGCCGCTAATTGCCCTTTGGTGATGTCTAATTCTATTTCGTCATTATTGGTATTGTCTAACTCTCCTTGTCGTTTTTCACTTAAGTATAAAAGATACGCGGCTAAACGAGAAGGAACTTCTTTTAATGATAAATCTTCGATTAATCTGGCAAATTTTCGTAAATGACGGGCAAAAATGGTTAACATATTAATGGAAATTTGGGGATGTTTTTGTAATAATTCTAAAAATTCTTGTCGGGGGAAAAATAATAATTCTGTTGTTTCTAGGGCTAAGGCGGACGCGGGAAAACATTCGCCATCAAACGCGGGCACTTCGGCAAAATGTTCTCCGGTACTAAAGATTTGCAAAATTTGTTCTTTTCCTTCTGCTGATGTCTTAAATATTTTGACTCTTCCCGATTTTACGACAAAAAAACCTGTCCCGCGATCGCCTTCCATAAAGATTAATTCATTCTTAAGATAATGATGCTCGATCGCGATCTGTGATATCGCGTCCAATTGTTCATCAGGAAGGCCGCGCCAAAGTTGAGTAGTCCCTAAAAAATCACGCATAATGATGTTATTTAAGTTTTTGTAGGTTGGGTTGAGCTGTGCGAAACCCAATCAATATTTGGGGTAATAGCCTCAAGTCAACTTGAAGATGTTGGGTTTTGCGCGACGCGCACGCGACGCAGGCCTAAACCCAACCTACGATTACCGATTACCAATTCCCCATTACCCATTCTAATTGTTAAATTTGACTTAAGTCAAAGCTTTATTTAAGAAAGGTCGTCTATAGTAAGAGCATAGAGGTAAAAAACCTCAAAATTGCTTAGGAAAAGAGGTAGAATATGTTTTGCGAACAATGCGAACAAACGGCTAGTGGGCAAGGATGTCATCAATGGGGGGCTTGTGGGAAAAGTCCTGAAGTTAACGCGATTCAAGATTTATTACTTCACTGTTTACGGGGACTCGCAGAAGTCGCGATCGCGGCACAGAAATTGGGTATTTCTACTCATCGAGAAGATGTTTTTACCTGTGAAACGTTGTTCGCGACGATGACTAATGTTAATTTTAGCACAAAAAGTTTTGCTGATTATACCCGAAGCGCGATCGTGTTACGAGAAAATTTAAAAACCAAGGTACAGGAAACAGCAAAGACGACAATAGAATGGTCATCTCTAGCAAATTTTGTCCCTAACTTTGATGAAGATTTAGTGGAACAGGGTAAAGAAGTTGCTTATCAATTTATCAGTCAAGCGAGTAATGATGTCGATATATTCTCTCTCAAATTAACGGTAATTTACGGATTAAAAGGGTTAGCCGCGTATCAATTCCATGCCCAAGAATTAGGGGAAGAAGATGATCGAGTTTATGCTTTTTGTTATGAAGCTTTAAGCGCGTTAGATAATCCTAATTTAACTTTAAATGATTGGGTTAATTTAGCGTTAAAAGTGGGTGAAATTAACTTTAAAGTCATGGAATTATTAGACGCGGGGCATAGCAAAACCTATGGTCATCCGGTCCCGACACCTGTGCCTTTGAATCATACTAAAGGACACGCGATCGCGGTTTCTGGACACGATATTAAATTGTTAGCGATTCTCCTCGAACAAACAGCAAATAAAGGCATTAATGTTTACACTCATGGAGAATTATTACCCGCCCACGGTTATCCGAAATTAAAAGAAAAATATCCCCATTTCTACGGTCATTATGGCAGCGCGTGGCAAAATCAAACCAAAGAATTTGCTAAATTTCCGGGCGCGATCGTTGTCACCACAAACTGTTTAATGCCCCCCCATGAATCCTATCACGATAAATTATTTACATTAGGTCCCGTCGGTTGGCCAAGTGTGAAGCATTTAGACGGAGAAGGAAATGATATAGACTTTAGTCCAGTTATTGCCAAAGCCTTAGAATTACCCGGCTTTTTGGAAGAAGAAGAACCCCGTCAAGTGTTAGTCGGTTTTGCCCGTAATGCAGTATTAAATGTCGCGGATACTGTGATTGACGCGGTAAAAGAAGGGAAAATTCGTCACTTTTTCCTAGTGGGAGGTTGTGATGGAGCCAAACCCGATCGCAATTACTATACAGAATTTGTGGAAAAAGTGCCCAAAGATTGTATAGTATTAACCCTCGGTTGTGGGAAATATCGCTTTTTTGATCAGCAATTGGGATACATTGGGGAACTTCCGCGATTAATGGATGTCGGACAATGTAATGATGCTTATTCCGCGATCCAAATAGCATTAGGGTTAGCGAACGCGTTTAATATTGGGGTGAATGAATTACCCTTATCAATGATTTTATCATGGTATGAACAAAAGGCCGTCGCGGTGTTATTAACCTTACTGTATTTAGGGATAAAAGATATTCGTTTAGGGCCAACCTTACCCGCGTTTATCTCGCCGAATGTGTTTAAGTTATTATCAGAAACCTATAACTTACAAGGGATTAAAACACCGGATGAGGATTTAGCCGCGTGTTTAGGTTAAAGAGTTTTAGTTGAGCGGGGTGGGTTCACCGATCAATTTTGCCTCCCACAGATAACCTTAATAAACCCACCCCCACCCAACGAATAACGTATAATCGGCTCGCGTGCAGAGAAACCACCGGGTTTCTGCATAAATCTCTAGTTTCCTATCGACAATTTATCAAAGAAACCCGGTTTCTGTTTTCAAGAAATGGAAAAAAACGAAAAACTCAGTTTAAGGGATGGGGCGGAAATGACGCGTCGTTAATTATATTAAGGACGCGATTTGACTGAGTTTATTGATTGATATGGATAATGGGGATTTTTACTTTTTCAAAAAACATGAGTAAATGAAAAAAGGATTGATGCACTTACCCGGAGATTATATTAGAGCTGTTGCCCAACGGATAATAAGGGGAAAGAGATGTATTGTCAAGAGGACTCGTAACTAAAAGGCAGTTTAAAGGACTTTAGTGGACATACTTGATATTATGGATGGAGGTTGCTACCATAAAGAGTGTTGTTGCGACAAAAAATGTTATGCAATATGTCACACCAC
>JBEDKD010000106.1:0-4628 GCA_041172365.1 Cyanobacteriota bacterium
CTATTTCAATTGTAATATCTTTGTAGGGGCAATCCCCCCGTGGTTGCCCCTATTGATCAGGGGTAGGCACGGGGGCGCTACCCCTACAAATCTGTATGAATGATTTAGACTTGCTATATAATCATTTCAACTGATCTATAATTGAGAAAACTGTTTCTTTGGGGACTTCAGGACTCAATAGTTTTTTCTTGAGAATAAACCCGGTTTCTTCATGTTTTGAAGCACCCGGTAAAGCAGCCCCCTACAATTTCTTTCGGAAAATCCATTCCTACTGATTCGGCAAGCCCCTCTTCCTTTTGACGCGTTTACCCTCAAAATTGACGCGATGAAATCCAAGTAAACTCAATTAGACATACCAATCTTCAAATATATCATTATTTCCGATGAAAATACGCGAGCATGGTGACACTTTCCCCACCGTCTATTCTCCGATCGCGTCCTGTTATCGCGATCCTGGTTAATTTCCCATGATTGAGAAAACCACTTAAGCTCAAAAATGATTGCTATTGATAGGCTCTAGATTTTTCAGGTGACGGATATTTGCCACCGGATCAGTATTTTCTCGGATATTTATGCTGTTTTGCCCTCTATGTAAGGGTTTTTACTGAGAATGTGATCTAGATCACATAAGTACGGGGGTTGGGGTTTGGGCACGCAAAGAAAGTGACACAAGGAGTACCCAAAATCGGAGAAAGGGGATTTATACTGAAATTATAAGGTTAAGGAAACAGCAAAAAATACCTACTCTTTCATTCTCCTTATCAACAACCCCCCCCGTAAAAGATTAAAAACTTCATACCTGAAAAATTTAATCTTTTCGCTGATAAAAGTGGTAATATCTCAGAATTAATATAGATTTTTCCTTCAGGATTGCTATCTCATCTCAACTCATTTATAGAACAAGAAAACGGAGTCAAAATGCTTCAGAAAATGGATGACAATAATGTTAAATCTCAAAATAGTAATGATTTACAGGGAATTGCGAAGGCTTTAATCGTTGGTTTTTCTTGGTCCTACGCGGAGATTTACGAAAAACAAAAACGCCAAGAAATTATTAAGGAAAATCAGGTGGAGTCTGCGTCTGAACAGCCATCTAACCCGTCTTAAATGAAGTTTAATTGATGGTAGCTTAATCCTTTTTATTACGCGCTCGTGTTTTCCCAAAAAACGCGAGAGTTTTTTTATTTTTCATTAAAGATATCGCCAGTCTAAATCATTCATACAGATTTCTAGGGGTAGTGCTTTGTGCCTACCCCTGATCAATCGGGGCAACCACTTCTGGATTGCCCCTACCTTAATTGTACAAATCATTTAAACGCAGTATATATCGCGGTTTTCAGGAAGATTGAGTATGCCAAAACCCGTGTTATCCAGGGTTTTAAGTTTAAATGAATACCGGATATCCCAGAAGTGCTATAGCAGTATCAGCCCAAAAAAAATTAAGACAATACAAAGATTTTCCCAGGCACTATTGGGCAATTAATAACGTCATTGATAGCAGAAGGTACAAGGAAGAAGCAATAGTTTGGGCCATTAACAATGTCTGAACCCAGGAGGTTACGATATCGTCAATTCCCCAACTGTCTATTTTTTAAGTTTTTTTTCATTTGAGTACAGATGTCCGAATCTGACTCAGGGTAAGGGTTTGAGAATTAGAAGAGATCGCGATCGTATAAAGATGTGATCTGAGTCTAGGGCACATTAAAGAGTGACATAAGCCCTTCCCCACAAAATAAAACAAGGCTTTAGAGTTAAATCATAGAGTTAAAAGAAAGCAACGGAATTTATCCCTTACATCTCTGTTAACTCCAACAATGAACCCTCTCAACTTTGACTCAAAAAAATCTCTTGGAAAAAACCGGATTTTTTCAACAGCCATTGGAGATGTAAATGAGACTTACATAAGTTTCAAGGATCATCAAGAGCCTTAAGTTCAATTATAACATTAGCTCGACTATCATAACGGAGAAACAAATCATGTCTATTAATCAAAATACCCTCCCTACTCGTGAACCTTTATATACGATGGCTGACGCGCTAATCAGTTTCTCTCGGGCTTATGCTGATCTGTCTATTATGCAAATTCGTCGTCAATCTCAACCACCACAACCAGCCCCTCAAAACAATCAAAGTAATCAAAATTATTCTGAGAGTGATTAATCTCCGTTCATTATTTCTTTTTTATGATAAATGATCTGAGAAATTATATCAGAAGATCGCGTTCTCAAAGAAAAAGAGACCGCGATCTTTTTTGGTGAGAAAATTACTTACAATAAAATCTGGCTTAATCCCTCTACTAATGTTTGTAAATGTTCTAATTGATGGGTTGCCATTAATGAAATCCGCAGACGACTGGTATTAACGGTAGGTGGACGGATCGCGGGAGCAAAAATTCCTTTTTCCTTTAATTGTCTTGCCACTTTTAAGGCTTCCGTTGCATCTTTCAAGGGAATCCCGAAAATAGGGGAAGTTCCCATTTTTCCCACAACACCTTCCTTAATACCGATATCGGCTAAGAGATTCTTTAAAGTTTCAATATTGTTCCATAAATTTAAACGTCTTTGGGGTTCCTCTTCCATAATTTTGATAGCTTCTAAAGCCGCGCCCGTATCCGCGGGCGTTAATCCTGTGGTATAAATCCAACTAGGGGCACGATTTCTTAAAAAGTCAATTAATATCCCAGTACCCGCGACATATCCCCCTAAACTTCCTAATGCTTTACTGAGAGTGCCCATTGAAATAAGAGGCTTACCCATACAGTTAAAATATTCAACACATCCCGCACCATGTTCCCCAAAAACTCCCGTGCCATGCGCTTCATCAATTAATAACATAGCATGATATTCTTCTGCTATTTCGATTAATTCTGGTAAGGGACATAAATCACCATCCATACTAAAAACCGTATCGGTTAAGATTAAACATTTGCGATAGTTTTTACGCTCTTTCTCTAATTTTTTCCTTAAATCTGGGATCTGACAATGGGCATATTCTAAAACCGTAGCACCGCTCAAAATAGCCCCATTTTTGAGACAAGAATGATTATATTGATCGCCTAAAATTAAATCCCGTTTTCCTACTAATGTGGTAATAGTGCCAATATTAGCTAAATATCCAGAACTGAAAACGATCGCGTCTTCCGTTTGTTTCAGAGACGCGATCGAGAGTTCCAAATCTCGATGTAAAGCACGATGCCCTGTTAACAAACGAGAACCCGTAGCCCCAGTTCCTAATTTATTAGTGGCGAGAATAGCAGCATTAATAACTCGTTTATCACCCGCGAAACCGAGATAATCATTACTAGCAAAATTCAGAACAGAAATCCCGTCTAATTGGATCACAGCACCCGGTAAACCATCAATAGTTTGCACCGAGCGATACCAATCAGCACGATGAATGGTATGCAAAGACTTCTCTATCCACGCGTAAGGATCTGTCAACATGATAGTAAATTAGGCAAAAATAGGCTATACTATGGGAACATTACTTTATTACAGAGGAGAAAGAAATGTCAACTCAACACAAATATAGATTAGTTACCCGCAGTGATTTTGATGGTTTAGTTTGTGCCGTTCTCTTAAAAGAACTTAAACTTATTGACCAAATTAAATTTGTACATCCCAAAGATATGCAGGATGGCAAAATAGAAATTACAAATAATGATATTACCACCAATTTACCCTATGTGGAAGGAGTACATTTAGCCTTTGATCATCACCTCAGTGAAACCATCCGTCTCGGAGAAATTAAATCCAATCATATCATTGATGCCCAAGCCCCTTCCGCGGCCAGAGTATTATATAACTATTATGGTGGAAAGGAGAAATTTCCCACAATTTCAGAAGAAATGATGTACGCGGTAGATCAAGCCGATTCCGCACAATTTACCCAAGAAGAAGTATTAAATCCTCAAGACTGGGTGTTATTAAATTTCTTAATGGATGCACGGACAGGCTTAGGGCGTTTTCGTAGTTTCCGCATTTCTAATTATCAATTAATGATGGAATTAATTGACTACTGCAAAAATCATAAAATAGATGAAATTTTGCAATTAAATGATGTGAAAGAACGGGTGGAACTTTATTTTGAACAAGAAGAAAAATTTAAACAGCAAATTCAAAGATGTGCTAAAGTTTATGACAATTTAGTGGTGTTGGATCTACGGAAAGAAGAGGTGATTCATGCGGGAAATCGCTTTCTGATTTACGCGTTGTTTCCCCAGTGTAATATTTCTATTCATGTGTTATGGGGATTAAAAGAACAAAATACAGTTTTTGCTACGGGCAAGTCAATTTTCAACAAAAACTCGAAGACGAATATCGGCGAATTAATGTTAAAATATAATGGTGGCGGTCATCAAAATGCGGGTACTTGCCAGATTGATAATGATAAAGCAGAGCAGGTTTTACAAGAGTTAATTACCCAAATTAATCAAGATGGATAAAGAGGGGAATAGGTAATAGGTGATAGGTGATAGGTGATAGGTGATAGGTGATAGGTGATAGGTGATAGGGAATAGGTGATAGGGAATCAGGAATCGGTGATAGGGAATCAGGAATCGGGAATCGGTGATAGAGAATGGAGAATTAAGAAATGGTTTTTCTTCCTTCTTCCTTCTTCCTTCTTCC
>JBEDKD010000107.1:0-16597 GCA_041172365.1 Cyanobacteriota bacterium
ACAAATTGAAGTTAATTAAACGAAGAGGTTATGGGTTTAGAAATTTTGAGAACTTTCAACTCAGAAGTTTATTGACTTGGGATTTTAATGGTTGAGTTTGCATACCAGGTTCGGTAGAACCTTTTTTCCTCTAACTTTTCATTGGCATCAATTGTTTTACACGCTCCTTACCAATTAACAATCTATGATGAAGAACATAGTCAAGTTTAAAGTATTGAGTAGGTGAGAAACCCGGTTTCTTAGTCAAATCTAGGTGAGTCTGCCTTAATTTAATTATAACAGAAACCCGGTTTTTTTACCCCATATCGCGATAAATTATCGAATATGTTACACTTCTGTGTAGAGAAGAGAAAGGGAGTCAAACAAAATGACAACTATCCAATCAATGACAACTGCAATAACATCCCTTTATGAACAGGATTTTTATCTGTGGTTACAGACAACTATCAACTTATTAAAAGAGGGAAAATTTGCCGAAATAGATTTAGAGAACTTACTAGAGGAACTGGAAAGTATGGGGAGAAGTGATAAAAATGCTTTAAAAAGTAATTTACGGATACTTCTCATGCACCTACTTAAGTATAAATATCAGCCGGAACAAGAAAGAAATAGTTGGCGGTACATCATTCTTGAACATCGGATACGCCTCCGAGATACCTTCAAAACCAGTCCGAGTTTATATCCTTTTTTTGAAGATATTTTTAATGAATCTTATCAAGATGCTAGGGAACTAGCCGCAGGTGAAACAGGTTTATCTATTGAGATATTTCCCCCAGAGTCTCCCTTTACTGTAGAAGAAGTTCTTCATCCTGATTTTTTACCGACTGAGAGCGATCGCGCTGAAAATATTGAATAATTGAATGAGATATCATTCTCTGTCATTGCTTTTTTTCAATGTTTTAGGACTTACGCAAAGAAACCGGGTTTCTTAGAAAAATTGTTGGTTTGAAACTAGATATTTATGCAGAAACCATGTTTCTATTCCCCAATGATATAATCATATAGTACCTCTATTTTCAAAACCATGATTGCCAATCCCAGCCAAAATTACATTTCTCCTCAAGATTATCTAGCAGGAGAAGAGATTAGCCCCATCAAACACGAATATATTGACGGAGAAGTTTATGCAATGGCGGGAGCCAGTGATGCCCATGTTACCATTTCCCTCAACCTTGCTTCAGTGTTAAGAAATCATGTGCGAGGGACGGGCTGCCGTGTCTATCTGGCGGATATGAAAGCCCAGATAGATAGGGCAAATATTTATTACTATCCTGATGTGATGGTAACTTGTGATGCCAGAGATAGAGAATTGACAAATCATAAAAAATATCCTTGTTTAATTGTCGAAGTTTTATCCCCAAAAACAGAAGCCTTCGATCGCGGTGACAAATTTGCCGACTATCAACAATTAGAAACCCTCCAAGAATACGTCTTAATTAGCCAAAAACGCCAACGCGTAGAATGCTTTCGCCGCAACGCCGAGGGACTTTGGGTATTGCAATTCTACTTTCCGGGCAGTGAAATTCACCTAGCAAGTATCGACTTTCGCACTAGCATAGATGCTTTATATGAAGATGTCACTTTCGCAGATAATGAAGAAACTTTGTAGGTTGGGTTTCGTAACATGAAAATCACCCTTTCTAGGATTGGTTTGGTTATCGCTTTGCGAGGCTACGCCAAGGGAGCATCTCAACGTCGTAAATTTGCAGTGGGAGCGTCTCGCTCCCTAGGAATCGAATAGGGAGCGAGACGTCCGATGCTCCGCACAGGCTACGCCAACCCACTACAGTTTTTTTTGCTCCTTTGAGATACTCCCAATCTACTAGCTATAATAAGCCGTAAAGCGGTTAAGGGCTAAAGCCTTTACTACAAACTAGATCGCGATTACAATGAGAATATATAGCGCGTAATCATGAATTGTGAAATCTTGTAGGGGCAATCCCCCCGTGGTTGCCCCGATTGATGAGGGTTAGGCACGAGAGCACTACCCCTACAAATCTTTATTAATGATTTAGACTTGCTATAAAATCATCCTAGCCAGTTGAAAGCATGAAATATCTGAACATACAGGAAACCGATGTCTCACTAACAGCAATTGTTAATGAAATTGCTGCTACTCAGTCTGAAGTTGTCATTACCCGCAATGGTTTGCCAGTCGTTCGTATTATTCCTTATCCGATTTCTGATTCGCCTAAAAAACATTATCCACTGCGGGGAATGCCTATTACAATTGCCGCGGATTTTGATGAACCGATGTCTGAACTTTGGGATGCTTTAGGAGAATGATTTTACTCGATACTCATATTTGGTTATGGCTACTTCACGATCCCAGTCAATTGTCTGAAACTGCACGCATGGCAATTGATACTGAAGAAGCTCACAATGGTTTGTTAGTATCTGCGATTTCTGTTTGGGAAATTGCGGTTAAATCTAGCATTGGTAAATTGATACTACCTTTACCGATAGATGATTTGAATTATCCCCATGTACGGACTATTTGGTAGTGAGTTAGAAACCAGGTTTCTCGGCTTCAGTTTCTCATTCCACCACCTCAAAACTTTGATAAAAAACATGGCAATTCTCTTGCTGTTCGAGTTTGTCAAATAACTCTTTAAAGCGCGATCCTGTACATTCCGGTAAAGAATCCTCGTCACAGGGAACCAACCAATCTAAATTTAAAGGCTTCTCCAGTGCAATTGCCAAAAATTCTTCTTCACCTAGTACCTCAAAAGTAAACCATTCCTGATTCTCATCAGCCCAAGAATCCTTTTGAGGCAACAAAATCGGCGGTTTATCTATCAACCCCTTGGGTGCAAAACTCAAGGACGGACAAAGTAAATATTGCCCCTCAGCACTGCGATTAAACAAAAGTAATTGATAGTTAGGATATGCCAAATCTACCACCATCGAAAGTGGCTGATTCACGGGAATTGTGGGGGGAACTTTCTGGGCAGAAGGAGGAGGCGATGGCCGCTTAGGAATTCTTGTTTGAGATGCTATTTCTTGTGCGGAGATAAACTGTATCCAGGGGCAATCAGACTTAGCTTTGTTTTGCAAAATTTTCCAGCCATTTTCATCGAGCCACCGCAGATATTTATGATTCCATAGCCAATTATAAACCTCTTTCCAAGGACTAAATTTTTTGTTACTCTCTTCATCATCTTTTCCTTTGAGCGTCCCCCCACGTCGAAGATTTAACAACGCCTCAGTATTCACGCCATCCGCTTTCATCTCTTCTTCGTAGGCTTTATGAAGTACCTCAATCACCTTCCGAATCGTTTGATTTATTTTCTCTTCGCAATAAACTCCTAAATCTTCTTTCAGTTTTTCAGCAATTTCCTTATGAGTGCTTTTTCTGTTATCCGGGTGATTCTCCGGGGCAAATCGCTTAAAGAAACAAACACTCTCCTCACTCAGATTTCCACCGAACAGCGATTCAGCGATTTGGTTTTGAAAATTTTGCTTAAGATTCATACATTGACTACCTAACCTTAACTTTATATGCTTACCTTAGCAAGCTTATATCTAGCTGTCAACTCCTTAACGCCAAGTCATTATTTAAAATTATTTGCCATCATTTAAGATTATTTAAAATTATTTAGTCAATCAAAATTCTCATTTATTATGATAAATATTTATCTAAAATTAACTAGACATTATTTGGGAGTGCGTGTCATCTTAAAGACATCCCAAACATACCTCGAAAAAATATGCAAACAAAAGCCCAAAAAAGACGAAATCTCTATGTCACTGTCACTGGACTTGCCCAACTTTTAGCAAACGAAAAAGATTGCCTACACGCGCTATGGAAACTAACTCACCATCAATTTGAAAAACAACCGAGTACCTTTGACCCCTCCGAACATGAAGAAATGCTGATTGAACGAGCCTTACAACTGCAAAATGAAGGCTTCACCGTTTATGTTGAAAATCAAAATTCCTTCAAATATCAAGGTCACACCTTTGATATCTGCGTTGCTGGCAGACCTGATATTATTGCGATCAAAGATGATTGGGCTGTTGTTGAAGATATCAAAACAGGCAAACTCAAAGATTCCCATAAAATGCAAATGCTTCTCTATATGTCAATGTTGCCCTTTGCCCCCCAAAGCAACCATTTGTTTAAAGGTTACATTCCCCACGGGCGCTTAGTTTATCACGATCGCGTTTTAGATATTCCCAAATGGCGTGTTAATGATCAATTTAGAGCGCGTTTGCAGCAGTTAATTGCCATGCTTTGTCATTCTCAACCTCCCCAACCAAAACCTAGTGATGGGGAATGCCACTATTGTAAGGTTCCTTCTCCCTACTGTTCGGCAAAAATGGGCAAAGTAACTGGTTTGCCTGCCTAGCTTTGCCATCATTGCAGTTATGTAGCCCGATCGCGCTACATAACTCTATGGGTTCCCAAAAGGTAGGGACACGGCACTGCCGTGTCCCTACTCGATATCTTCTTCCCTTTGAAATGCTACTTAAGCCGATGGCGCTTGTACTACAACAGACGTGCCATTGACATCTTATCTGTAACAAATTTTCATGGAAAGATACTCTTATCTGTTGTATAGGATGAAAAATCTCATCAGTATCAAGCGCGATCGCGCAGAAATTTCTTAATGCTAAACCCCAAAGGAATGAGTATAAATTCTTATTCAATTTTGTGAAAGCAGTCCCGTAGCATAAACCATTAGCACCTTTCTTTTCGATCAAATCTGTAAAAAATCTGGAGTTTTCCCTTACCCCCTTCTATGCAGGGTTATCATCATGGGCAAAGAACCACAAAACTAGACTCAGACTTGATCCCCATATCACATCAGAGACGAAAAATATATTAAGAATTATGACGAAATATTACCAACTGTAATATAAATAAATAAAACTTATACAAAATACAAAAAGATTAAAATAATCACAGATCCATTTGCTGATATATTCTTGATCAGCCTGCCCGTAGGCAAAGAAGTTAAACAATTGTTAGGAAGCGAGATATGTCCTACGCCCAAACCAAAACTCAGAGCAAGTCTGGGTACCAAGCCGGTGTAAAAGACTATAAACTGACGTATTACACGCCAGATTACACCCCCAAAGATACAGATATTTTGGCGGCTTTCCGTGTCACACCCCAGCCCGGAGTTCCCCCTGAAGAAGCTGGAGCCGCGGTAGCAGCCGAATCTTCCACAGGTACATGGACAACCGTGTGGACTGACCTTTTAACCGACTTGGATCGTTATAAGGGTCGTTGTTATGACATCGAACCCGTTCCTGGTGAAGATAATCAATATATTTGCTTTATTGCCTATCCCCTGGATCTGTTTGAAGAAGGATCTGTTACCAACCTCTTAACCTCCTTAGTAGGTAACGTGTTTGGTTTCAAAGCGTTGAAGGCCCTGCGTTTAGAAGACCTCCGCATCCCCATCGCGTACATGAAGACCTTCCAAGGCCCTCCTCACGGGATTACCGTTGAGCGCGATAAGTTAAACAAATATGGTCGTCCCTTATTGGGTTGTACGATTAAGCCTAAATTAGGTTTATCTGCCAAAAACTATGGCCGTGCAGTATATGAATGTTTACGCGGTGGTTTAGACTTCACCAAAGACGACGAAAACATTAACTCTCAGCCCTTCATGCGCTGGCGCGATCGCTTCCTGTTTGTTCAAGAAGCTATTGAAAAAGCCCAAGCGGAAACAGGCGAAATCAAAGGTCACTATCTGAACGTGACCGCGCCTACCAGTGAAGAAATGATGGAACGTGCAGAATTTGCCAAAGAAATCGGCACCCCCATCATCATGCACGACTACTTAACTGGTGGTTTTACCGCGAATACCTCTCTCGCGAAATGGTGTCGTCGTAACGGTTTACTGTTACACATTCACCGTGCGATGCACGCGGTAATCGACCGTCAAAAAAATCACGGGATTCACTTCCGCGTATTAGCCAAGTGCTTACGGATGTCTGGTGGAGACCACCTGCACTCCGGTACCGTTGTGGGTAAACTCGAAGGCGACCAAGCTATCACAATGGGCTTTGTCGATCTGATGCGTGAAGATCATATCGAGCAAGATCGTTCTCGCGGTATTTACTTCACCCAAGATTGGGCTTCTATGCCTGGTGTTATGCCCGTGGCTTCCGGTGGTATCCACATTTGGCACATGCCCGCGCTGGTGGAAATCTTCGGCGATGACTCTTGCTTACAATTCGGTGGTGGTACTCTGGGACACCCCTGGGGTAATGCTCCTGGTGCAACCGCGAACCGTGTTGCTCTGGAAGCTTGTATCCAAGCTCGTAACGAAGGCCGCAACCTGTTCCGTGAAGGTGGCGATGTTATTCGTGAAGCTTGCAAGTGGAGCCCTGAATTGGCGGTTGCTTGCGAACTGTGGAAGGAAATCAAGTTCGAGTTCGAGTCCGTTGATACCGTCTGATGATTTTATGTTTTGGATTTTGGATTTTGGATTGAAGAGTAGTGTCAAAGAAGAAACAACTTGGACGCGATTCCCAGTCTAAAATCTAAAGTCTAAATTGAAAATCTCAAGGGCTGGGGTCAACTATGGATATCAAACAAGTTGCGAAAGACACAGCAAGGGTGATGGCGAGTTACCTGACTTATCAAGCCGTGCGAACAATTATTAACCAATTAAGCGAAACCAATCCGCCTTTGGCAATTTGGTTAAGTAATTTCTCTAGCTCTGGAAAAATTCAGGATGGAGAGGTTTATTTAAAGGATTTGTTAGAGGTAAATCAAGAGCTCGCGTTTCGTGTAATGACGGTGCGAGATTATCTAGCTGAAGAGGTAACAGAATTTTTACCTGAGATGGTATGCACGGAAATTAAGCAGGCAAATATAGAACATCGCCGTCAACATTTGGAGCGTTTAACGCGACTAAATTGGTCAGACTCCAGCCTCTCCCCAGAAGAGGATATCCAGAACGAAATCAATCTGGATGATCCTGTAACTTAATTGATTTACTTTTTAGCGAGAGAGACAACGATGAGAACTTTACCGAAAGAGCGCCGTTACGAAACCCTTTCTTATTTGCCTCCTTTGAGTGATGCTCAAATTGCGAAGCAACTCCAGTATATTCTGGATCAAGGTTATATTCCTGGCGTAGAATTTAATGAAGATTCTGCTGCTGAAATGCACTATTGGACTCTGTGGAAGTTGCCTCTTTTTGGCGCGAAAACTGTGCAAGAAGTGTTAAGTGAAATTCAAGCTTGCCGTTCGGAAAATTCTAATTGCTACATCCGTGTGATGGGATTTGATAATGTCAAGCAGTGCCAAGTGTTGAGCTTTATCGTGCATAAGCCTACTCAAGGCCGTGGCTGGTAATTAGCTGATTGATGTCAAATTTTTGATGTTGAGGCGGGGTTTTCCTCGCCTTAATTTTTTGTTTTTATTTTGAAACACTAAGGCACCAAGACACTAACAGTTGGAAGGAGCGCGCTGATTTTTCCCCTCACAGTTGGCCGGAAATGTGAAACACTAAGGCACTAAGACACTAAGAGGAGGTTTTTTTCCCTCACAGTTGCCCGGAAAGTTCAACCACTAAGGCACTAAGACACAAAGAGTAGGATGGGGCGCGCTTTTTTTCCCTTCTTCTGATTTACCTCTTTTGCTAGGATAAATTAAGATAAAACCAAGATAAAACCTTGACAAAAATCATAAACAATGGTAAAGAAAACAATCAAATCATTTGCCGATTACAAAACAGAGGGACACAACTGGATCACATTAGCATCAGGTGAATATTATCCCGACATTTTACAAGACGCGTGTCAACTTTACGAACCCGTTTTAGTACGATTATGATGTTAATGGTAAAAATATTCTCGCGATAGGATTAGCCAGATATGATTCAGAGGTGGAGCCCAAGAAGACGATCGCACTGGGGGTTATCGCGGTTGTGCTGATGAAATTCTCAACTATACACAACAGTATAACTTAAAAACTAAGGTTATTTTTCTCAACGATGGGCCAGGTCTTTTGTTAGGATCAATGTGGGATGACTATACTACCCTAGAAAGGAGTTCGCCTGATAAAATTATGGTGCTGACACTGCGAATGGTTACCGAAAGAATTACATTAGAGTGGTTACGTTCTTAAAAGTAGGAGAAAAAATGGCTACAGGTATCCCAAAAACTCAATGGAATGGTAACTCTTTATCAAAAATTTCTCACAATTATTTACCTACTAATCTTGATGTCTCTCTCTCTTATGAAGGGAAACAACAGGAGAGTGATATTCTCGCTCTCCTCCCGGCTCAATGTCTTCTCTTATGGAATGATTCTATCCTCAAAAATGAGATTGATAATCGCCTGTATTATGGTGACAATTTACCAATTTTAGCATCTCTGCTTAATGATTCTTCTATTCAAGGTCAAGTTAAACTTATTTATATTGATCCTCCTTTTGCGACTAAAACCGTTTTTCAATCTCGTTCTCAAGCCGATGCTTATTCAGATTTATTATCAGGAAGTCATTATATTGAATTTATCCGCGAACGATTAATTTTTCTGCGGGAACTATTAGCGGATGACGGTTCGATCTATCTTCATCTTGATGAAAATATGGCTTTTTATATCAAAGTTATTATGGATGAAGTTTTTGGCAAGCGCAATTTTAGAAATTGGATTACTCGCAAAAAATGTAATCCCAAAAATTATACTAAAAAAGTCTATGGTAATATTTCTGATTTTATTTTATTTTACACGAAATCTGATCATTATATCTGGAATCGTCCCCTAGATGCTTGGACGGATGAACGGGCAGTTAAGGAATATGAATATATCGAAAAAGAGACGGGACGACGATATAAAAAAGTCCCTATTCATGCACCGGGGACTCGAAATGGTGAAACAGGAAAACCCTGGCGTGGGATGAATCCACCACCGGGTAAACATTGGCAATTTCCGCCAAAAACTTTGGATGAAATGGATGCGAGAGGGGAGATTTATTGGTCTTCTAATGGCAATCCTCGTCGGAAAATATATTTAGATGAAAGTCACGGTATTCCTGTGCAAGATATTTGGCTTGATGTTCGAGATGCCCATAATCAAAATATTAAAGTTACGGGTTATCCCACGGAGAAAAACTCGGATTTACTTAAGAGAATTATTGAAGCTTCTTCCCATTCTGGGGATTTAGTTTTAGATTGTTTTTCTGGCTCTGGGACTACTTTAGAAGTAGCTTCGCGTTTAGGTAGAAGATGGCTGGGTATTGATAATAGTTTGGAGGCGATCGCGACTATTTTACGGCGTTTTGCTAAAGGGCGTGAACCGATGGGAGATTTTGTCAGTAAGACTCAATTAGAAAAGCAGAATGAAATCGAGAAAAAATCTCATCAGTTATCACTTTTTTCATGGGAAAATGATAGTCAGTCCTCAGAATCAGAATTAAACTGTAAAATCAAAGCCATAGTTAATAATTTTTCTCTCTATTCAATTGAATCAGATGCGAGAGATTTAGAAGAAATTTTAAGTCAATGGAAAGAGTGGATATAGTAAAATCAGCGCGATCGCGCTTTTTTTCCCCTCACAGTTTGCCGGAAATGTGAAACACTAAGGCACTAAGACACTAAGAGTAGGAAGGGGCACGATCGCGCTTTTTTTCCCCTCACAGTTTGCCGGAAATGTGAAACACTAAGGCACTAAGACACTAAGAGTGGGATGAGACACGATCGCGCTGATTTTTCCCTTGATATTTGGCCGGAAATTTTCACCACTAAGGCACTAAGACACAAAGAATAGAAAGAGAGGAGAAAAAACACACTCTTGGGCCTTTTATTCCATTTTACGAATCCTAATCGAGTGAGATGTAATCACAGTAAAAGCCCCCATTAATTCCTTCGCGTGTGTGTTAATCGCGAGAGAAACAATTTCTGCTTTCTGTTGAGGCGATAATCCTAGTAATCGAATCAGTACCACACCACAAGTAACAAGTTTTCAACGAAATACCAACTCACCAAAATCTTTATCCGCCGTCAACAATATAGACTTTTCCTGGTTAGCTAAATCCAGAATAATATCATCATGAATACCCGGCTCCATTTCCGCAACATATCTGACAATATAACCTTGCTGTCGCAGACGTTCGACAATTGCCAAAGGTAAATTTGCATCAGCCCATAAATTCATAATTAACCTGGAAAAATCGGATAAACTACATCGGAGCGCAATGTTTTGGCGGCAAATGATAGGGCGGCTAAAATTCCTTCATTAGTTAGCTGTGGATAAGATTCTAAAAGCTGATCTATTGTTTCACCCGCACCTAAACTTTCTAAAATTAATTCAACGGTAATGCGAGTTCCAGAAATCACTGGTTTACCCATCATTACCTTCGGATCAGATATGACTAATTGTTTCTCTTTTGTCTGCATGGCACTGGCTCCTGTTAACAAGCTTTTTTTTTTTATTCTAACATATTACTAGCATAAGAAAATATCTTGGTGAGAAGCGCGATCGCGCTTTTTTTCCCCTCACAGTTGCCCGGAAAGTTGAAACACTAAGGCACTAAGACACTAAGAGTGGGAACCTACACGATCGCGCTTCTCATTTCCTTGATTAAAATTTTCAGATCGAGTTAAATAAATCTAAGGGAAAATGACCAAAAGTTCCACTAACTCCATCTTCAAACGCGCTTTGACAAGAGACTAAAACTCCCCGGTAAGTCCCTAGATAACTATCAATATAATAAGACTTTTTCATCGTATTAAATTTTATATAAACTGAACCCTCTATAGGTGCTACAGCATTCACATCAATCACCTCTTGATAACCCAGTCCCTTTAAATAATTTTGTAAGGCGATAAAACCTTCTGTTTGAGATGAAGCACAAACCCCTAACATTTGATAATCTGATGACTTCACCACCAGTCGTAAGGCTTCTTCAATTTTCTCTTTTTCGGCGGCTTCCTCCTCAGACTTTATATTCAAACAGGTATAGTTTTTTAGGAGTTTTTGTGCTTCTTCTACTGTCAAGCTGGTTTGATTATCCTTAGACATTCTTTACTCTCTCTCAAAAATATTTATTACCAATTTTCATCATATCATAAAATTTACATTGTATAACCACAAAGGCACAAAGGACACAGAGGAAAGAGAGTCGATCGCGCTTTCGCTCTTTTCTTTATTACTTCACCTCAAAATGAGAGAAAATTACCCCTTTGTGTCTCTGTGTCTTTGTGGTTTAATGAAATTAGCGCGGAGGAAGAGAATTTTTAAAGTCGCGATCGCCATTATATCCAGATAAATCCGCCAATTTGCTTAAAGATTGTACCCCCTCATATAATTTACCCTTGATTTCCCAAGTGGGAAATCCTTTAATTCCCGCGGTTTGACATAATGAGGTTCGGGAATTTTGCCCTTTGGGATCGCATTCGACGTAATCTAATAATGTGGAGGCTTGTTTACCAAACAAAAGTTTTTGTTCGTGACAATGGGGACACCAATACGCGCCATATTCTTTTACTCCTATTTCGGTTAAATGACGTGCTAGGTTTATTTCGGCTTGTCCTGAAACTGTGGTAACTAGAGGTGGCGCATTACCCGCGACAGTAGGAGTCGGTGATTTGACATTATTATAGACTCCTAATGCACCGATAAATGTTACCATTACTACGATGATTCCTGTGAAGAAAAGTTGTCCTATATCCTCCCATTCATGGCCGATTAAGGTAAGGATAAATAGGGCTAGAGAAAAGATCGCGGATGATACGCAGTAAATACATATCTCCTTGATTTCAAAGGCCATGATATACATGAGATAACCGCTGAAAATTGGCATCGCGGTACTCAGGATAAACATCGCGAACCATGTCGATTTTTCTAGGTTCGATCGCGTGGCTTTATTAGTTTCGGGATTGACGGCGAGGGGAGCTAAGGCTAAAGCTCCCATTGTTAAATACGCGAAGAATCCTAATAAACTTAAGGGTAAAATACCAAAAACTACCGCGTAATCGCTATTTAATACGCGATCGCAACCTGTCGTCGGACAAACTACAGAAGTATTAGTAAATTTCGCGATCGTGAGATAGGCTGTTTCTAACACACCGATCGCGGCAATTCCCCCAATAATAATGCGAGACCAACGGTGAATCCAAGGAGTAGAACGTCGGCGAATCATAATGATTTTAGATTTTGAGATGGGAAATTTTAGATTTTAGAGGTCGTTTTGCCTAGAGCAGAATGGGTGGGAAGTTTACCATTACTTTCTTCTGCGTGATGATTATGTTCTTCCTCTATTTGAGAAAGTGTCCGGCGAGTTACCTCTACAAATTGACTAACACGAATCGGATCAATGGGTTGATCAATTCGGCCATGACGTTTGAGTGAACTAGAGACGATTACCCCATCGGAGGCTCTAATTAAACGGGGAATATTTTCCCAACTCGCGCCACTACCAATAAATACAGGAGTATCTCCCGCGGCGGCTTTCGCTAATTCTAAATCCTCAAAACTAGGAGGACTTCCTGTTGACCAACCGGATACAATGACTCCATCGGCGAGCGCCCGTTCAATGGTTTCTTGTACCGCGGTCATCAGATGGGGACTTCCCAAGGCTCGTCCATGTTTGACTAGGACATCCGCGATAATTTTGACATCCGCGCCCAATTCCCTACGATACCGTAATAGTTGATGGGCGTTCCCTTCTATTAATCCTTGATCGGTGGCCATCACCCCATTGAGGACATTAACTCGGATAAATTGGGTTTGGGTACAAGCCGCGATCGCGAGGGAACTGTGGGCATCATTGCGTAATACATTTATGCCAATGGGTAAAGTGACGAGACTGGTGAGACGTTCCACCACTAACGTCATAGCACTGACCACCGCGGGATCTACCCGATCTTTGGAAAAGGGGGCATCGAAAAAATTCTCGACTATAATTCCATTGACACCACCAGAAGCCAAGGCCGTCGCCTCTTGTTCGGCCCGACTAATCACCGCGTTTAGGTTCCCTCCCCAGCGGGGAGACGTAGGGAGAGGTTGTAAATGTACAACCCCAATAATGGGGTTAGCTGTTTTGAATATTTCTTTTAAGTTCACGGGTATACCTTAATACTGCCGATCGCGGTCTGCTGATGTAGCAATCCCTTGGGCAGTGTCATTTACGATTAGCAGGATATATTTTAGAATTTTACGGCAGAACTACCTACAGATACAGTCATTTTAGAAGAAAGACCTTTTTTAGCGCGATGTCGGGGAAGCCTTCCCCTAGGGTACCCCGATAAAGGCTGATATTCACAAAGAAACGCGATCGTGCATTCATTTTCCCTAGAGCGCGATCGCATTTATATAATATTCTCAACATCTATAGTGTTTCCATTTCCTAAATAAAACTTGTGGCACAGGCATCTTGCCTGTGACGGGCTCAGAGCCCTGCATTTACATCTCATTTGAAAATGCTAAGTAGGTAGGCAAAATTAATTGTATGTTTTTGTGTTGATTTTACTTAACCACCAATAAAGCCGAATTAATTTGACCGGGCGGTTAAAACCGCGTCTACACAGACAAAACCCGCCTGCGCGGGTTGAATTTCTTCAGTCTCCGAAGGGAGACTTTGTTTGTGTAGGGGCGAATGGCATTCGCCCAATCAATCGCCCAATCAATCTAATAATAAAATATACAATTAATTAATTTTGTGTAGGCACTTATATATAACAAAAAAAACTGTAGTGGGATATCTCCGCTCCCACTACAGTTTTTTTTGCCAATTTGAGATGCTCCCCAAGGAAAGCGCGATCGACTCGTGGTAAGAATAGAGTAATCACAAATTATCTTAAGAGCTAATCGACTTCTCAATTTGACTTATAATCATCGGGATTGCGGGTATGAATGATGAGATGATAAGATGGGTAGTTTAATAGTTATCCTAGAGCCATGCCTGAATCCCCAAGACTCGACGAAGCCCTAGAATTTGCCGATAATCCAGAGTCCGGGTGTCCCTGTATTCTGTTATGGGACGTTTCTGAGTCGATGTCCGGTACTCCTATATTATCAAACAGTATATCTAGGGTTTCACTCCCCCTGGAAACTATCGGATGGGGTGCTGTTTGATGAATTACCAAATTGAGTTTAAGCCGAAAGCCATCAAAGATTTACAATCTTTACCTGTGGAGGTACAAAGCCGAGTTTTGACCAAGATTGAGTTAATGCAAAATAACCTGACTGGGGATGTCAAACGCTTAACCAACTATGCGCCGGAATATCGGCTACGGGTAGGAGATTACCGAGTTTTATTTGAAATTGAGGAAGATATTTTGGTAATCTATCGCGTCAAACATCGAAAAGATGCTTACTCTTAAATGCCTGGAGGAAATATCCATGATTTCATTACATCCTGAGTTTATTACCAAAAACGGCAAAAAGGAATTTGCGGTGATCTCTTACGAAGAATTTGAAGCATTGCAACAATTCATTGCTGATATGGAAGATTTGATGGATTTGAGAGCGGCTAAGGAGGAAGAGGGAGATCAGCCTTCTGTGCCCTTAGCAGAGGTTAAGAAACTGTTAGGATTATAGACTGTTTTGGTGGGGATGAGTATCCAGGTAAAACCTAATTAGGTAGTGCGGCACAAGTCATGTTTTTGTCTTCTCAATTGTTATACAGAAAGGATGACATCGAATAGCATCATTAGTTATGCAGGACTACCTGAAAAAAAAGGGTGTTACCGTTGAGCTTATGGAGCCAGGTAGGGACACGGCACTGCCGTGTCCCTACTGTATTCCGAATTGGTATTAAATCCTGTAATGAAAAAATAAGGGTGTAACCGTTGAGCTTATGGGGCCGGGTAGGGACACGGCAGTGCCGTGTCCCTACGTCTATTTTCTCTGCTTTTATGACAGAAATAAACCGGGTTTCTCTTTAGCCTCTGTAAGTTGGGTTTCTGACATCAACCCAACCTACTAATGGTAGTTTCACTTATTGCACAACAATTGGCTTGACGAGAAGTGTGATACTTTCCCCTTCAAATCCAAGTACCTCGACAAGTTCTTCCTCTTCCAATGTAATATCAATATCTTGAGAGCATTTTGCCGTCCACCACCCCCCTCGAAAATAAACTTGTCCTTTTCGGTGGGGACGAATGACTAGAGAGACGATCGCGTTGCCCTGAAATTCATTGATGGGGCTGGGATTTTGCTTTTCTTTTTTGAACCAATTAAACATCGAAATACCTCTTTTTTTAGTCGTTATCCCAACGTTCTTGGGCAATTAAATCACCAATACTATCGCGTAACAGATATTCATTTAATTCCAATTCGTGATCGAAACTATCCCATTCACGAGCCGGAATTAAACTACACAAAGAATAAATCCGTTGGTGAGGAGTCACTAATCCTTTGTTAATCCACACCCGAACGTCTGCCCGAATTTGATCGATCGTATAAAGATTTGTGGTAGCCATAATTACTCCTAATATTTAGAGGTGATGACCAACATCAGAATGTCGGTCATCACTATGAATCAAATCGCAAGCAACTCTCCTTTTAACTGCTCCACAAGTTTTTGATTGCCTTGGGCTTGAGCCGTCTGAATACGTCGTTCAATGTTCTGGCGGACGTTTTCTCTGTGAGCTTTTGCGACTTGTTTTTCTCTTTCACGAGCTTCTCTTTGAGAGGGGGTTTCTACAGGGGTCATCGTTAACCTTCCTTCATTTAATTTATTCTTTCGGAATCACCCGACAACTAAAATTTAACAATGACTCCAAGCTTTGTCGGCCGCTTTTGGAGGGGACTTTCATGGGCGGGTTTGCTTGGTAAAAGACGGGTTTGGACGGGTTGGTTCGCAAAAGTTGGGTTTGGACGGGTTGGTTGGCAAAAGTCGGCTAAAGCTGAAGGATAATAGAACAAAACTGTCTTTACTAAAGCTATGGATATCAAACCTGAATTAGAACTGGCTCAACAATTAGCTGAATTAGAACTGGCTCAACGATTAATTGTTGAGCAAAGGGGGAAACCCTTAACTGATTTGCAAACGAATATTCTTCGGGGAGCTTTGGAAGGAAAGTCACTCAGGGCAATTGCTGAGTCTTATCCCTGTAACGAAAGTTACGCCAAAGACGTTAGCTCCAAGTTATGTAAACACCTATCGGCAGCATTGGGTGAGCAAATCACGAAAAAGAATCTTATATCGGCGATAAAAAAACGCCTGCGCCTCGAACAACAGAACTCTAAGGCTGGGCTTATACAAGGTGAAGGTACGATCGCGACTCCTTCAGAGCCCAACCTGAATTTGGCGGGACGTGAAGGACTGACTCCTTCAGAACCCAACCTGAATTTTGTGGGACGTGAAGGACTGACTCCTTCAGAGCCCAACCTGAATTTTGTGGGACGTGAAAATGCCATCAAGGACCTCAACACCCTCATCCGTCAAGGCTCAAAAATCATCCTCATCCAAGCCGCGGGGGGAATTGGCAAGACAACTTTGGCAGAGCAATTTCTCTACTCTCAAGGATTTGAGTTAGTCTTGAAACTTCCGATGGCCAGGGAAAAAGAAAACATCCAACTGGTAGAAAGTGTCATTGAAGGATGGCTCAAACAAGACTTTGAAGAAGAACCAGGGCGAGAGTTTTGGGTATCATTAGAACGGCTAAAACGGCAACTTCAA
>JBEDKD010000108.1:0-2922 GCA_041172365.1 Cyanobacteriota bacterium
CCCATCGACAAATGATAAAAAAACGCCCCCACCCATCGACAAATGATAAAAAAACGCCCCCACCCCGATATTAATTATTAATTGAATTTAACAGTTTACCGGGGATAATTTTTCGCGGTTATTGGTTGTGTGGGGGCGGGTTTATTAAGGTTATCTGTGGTTATCAAAGATATCGGTGAAAGAGCCCCGACAAAATCTTGATTTTTCCTAATAATTATCTTTGACAGGAGGCAAGATAACACTCAAAATGCTCTTTTTTTCTGGTAAAATGTGTTAAGGAAGTGTAAAAAATCTGACTTCAATCACTACTTGAGATTGAACTTAACCAACCCAATAAATCCTTGGTACTAGCCACATATTTTGGTATTCCAGCTTCCTTTAAAACTTGTTTAATTTCTTTGGTCCAGAAATCACGGGAATTTCCACTGAGAAGAACCTTATTATCATCTGAAGATGCTTTGGCATGGTTGAGAATGCAATGGAGAATGAGGTTATCGGTTTCATCTTCATTCAAACTTTCTTTAAGGATTGACGAAGTTAATTCTATCAACTCTACATAACTGGCAACCCAATCAAGAACTTCGAAAAGTCGAGTCTTAATCTCATTAGCCATCTGAGCATTATGGAAGTTGGCATTTTGAAGAGATTTACGGATCTCCCTAGAATGTTCTGACTCAATATTTCCTTTAAGTTCCTGAATCTCTCTACTTAAATTACTGTCAACATTATTTCGCCTTCTCCGTTCATCTTCAAGCTCTGAGAAAGATTCCATACAACATATTGAAGGAATCACAACTTTAATAGAATCGGTTTTCGGAAAACCAGAATCTTGAATTATTCTTACTAATTCTGTGGATTCTTGATCTTAATTTTTGGCAAATTTGATCAGAAAATTAGTCTCAAGATAAAGTGTTATCATTCACGTTATTTTCCGTTACTGTACTGTTTCAGAAAGCTTTTGAACTAAACCAATCTGCGTTAAATCTTCTAATTTGGGTGGATTTTCTGTTTTCCAATTGTAGGCTAAATCTCTCAACCAACCCTCAACTAAGGCTTCGAGATAAGATTCAAAAATTCTCTTCTTACTAAACTCTTGATCATATATAGACATCACTTCTGAAGTGGAAAAATCATAGTGCATTTCCAAGTTTTCTCCATCCCATGTAAAGATTTGAATGAGTGTTGGGGTCGCGATCATGGCATAAGGTACTATTACTTTATTTTGCTCATGCTCAAAGGTGACTATATCTTTTATTTTTGATACCAGGTCTTCTTGTATATCTCTTGCTCTCACTTTGGAAACTAAGAGTTTCTGATCGTTTTTATCCCAAGCTGTAATATCAGAAATTTCTCTGGTTTGATCGATGATATTTATGCTCTGCATTTTCCTCACCCTTTGATGAAATGACTTAATTTTAACAGCTCGATCGCGCTCTTGTCAGGGTGCATCTCAGTTTTGAAGAGGGCGAAGGGCGAAGCATTCCGGTATATAGGTTATTAGTTGTAATTCGATATTTACTACCGGAATGCTTCGCCCCTACAGAGATATTTACCAAAATGAGATGCTCCCGATCGCGCTCTTATCAGGCCTCTTAACCAAGTTTAACAGGCAATTGCACATCACCCATTCATTATAAATTTTTTTTTGATTTATGATTTAGATCGTAATTCTTGTCGTAACACTCAACATGGGCAAAGCACGCACCAAATCCAACTTACCGAGCAAAATGTGTCCCGTTTGCGATCGCGCCTTTACATGGCGTAAAAAATGGGCAGATTGCTGGGATGATGTAAAATACTGCTCTGATCGTTGCCGGCGACGTCGCTCAAGTGCCAAAGAGTAGGGACACGGCAATGCCGTGTCCCTACAAAGGCCAGAGCATACAAAAGACAAGGAAAAATAGAGGATTTTCAGGTATGACAGCAACAATACAACCGAAATTAGTAATACATGGAGGAGCCGGAAGTTCCCTCAAAGGCAAAGGAGGTGTCGAAACCGTCAGGCGATCGCTCTTTCATGTTCTGGAAATAGTTTATCCCCTCTTACAACAGGGGGCAAGTGCCACAGAAGCAGTCGTTTGTGGATGTCAATTATTAGAAAATGATCCCCTTTTTAACGCGGGCACCGGTTCCGTATTACAATCTGATGGTCAAATTCGCATGAGTGCATCCTTAATGGATGGTTTCGCGCAAAAATTCAGTGGTGTCATTAATGTTTCCCGTGTGAAAAACCCCATTGACTTAGCGCAATTTTTACAGGATTGTGACGATCGCGTACTTTCTGATTATGGTGCTGCCGAATTATTACGAGAATTACAATTACCGATTCATAATCCCTTGACAGACTCTCGTTTATCGGAATGGTTAGAGGAGCGTAAAGGTAATTTTTCTAAAGATATGGCGACAGTGGTATCAGAAAAACCCGGTCATGGTACGATCGGTGTTGTCGCGTTAGATAATAATGGACGTTTAGCCGCGGGGACTTCCACTGGCGGTAAGGGATTTGAACGCATTGGTAGAGTCAGTGATTCCGCGATGCCCGCGGGCAATTATGCCACAGGCAGTGCCGGAGTTAGTTGTACAGGTATTGGCGAAGATATTATTAATGAATGTTTCGCGGCACGGATTGTTATTCGAGTAACCGATGGAGCTACCTTAAAATCCGCTTTTGAACGCTCTTTTACTGAAGCTCATCATCATCAACGGGATTTAGGCGCGATCGGTATTGATGCTAGTGGCGCGATCGCGTGTGGGAAAACCTCAGAAGTTCTTTTAGGAGCCTTCCACAATGGTACACAAATGGGCGATACCCTCGAATGGAATCAAGAAACCCTAGTCTTTATCGCGTAACGCAAGGAAGAAGGAAGAAGGAAGAAGGAAGAAGGAAGAGGGAAGAGGGGGAAGAGAGGGAAGACGGGGAGG
>JBEDKD010000109.1:0-2575 GCA_041172365.1 Cyanobacteriota bacterium
CAACACCTGAGAGCATAAAGTTCACCGTTTCACATACTGCTTTGTGGAATATGGGGGTATAAGCACTCAAAAACATTTCGAGCTGAGTTTTGCCCAGTGGGTTTAACTCATCTATTGGTGTCGGAAGTGCTTTGCAGTATGTGAGAGTAGTCATCGCTCGAAATTCGCTCTGGTTATGGAAAATTCTAACACTTTGACGTGACGAAGGTCAATTGTACGGGATTTTCGGTGATTGTCGGGAAAATAGTTTTCCTGGCAATTACACCTGCGGATCAGTTGCAGGGGAAGGTGAGGGCACAAACCAAACATCTACCTCGCGGACTTCTGGCGATACTTCATGGCCAATATCAACTTGCCCCCAGGGTGCTAATAATTCCGCGAGATACTGTTTGGCAAATTGATCATGGGGAGTTCGAGTCATTTTATTCCCCTTCTTTGATAAAGGTTATTGTGTCACTTCTATGGTAATATTATATCATTCTTACTAACACGATCGCGTCTTATTTGCCAACTATGAGTTACTATATTTCACCAAGTTTTCTCGATAAAGTCGCTGTTCATATTACCAAAAACTTTCTGAAAATACCCGGTATTCGAGTTCCTTTAATCTTAGGGATTCACGGACGAAAAGGTGAAGGAAAAACCTTTCAATGTGACCTAGTTTTTGCTAAATTAGGTTTTGAACCCGTGGTCATTTCTGGGGGAGAATTAGAAAGTCCTGACGCGGGAGATCCTTCCCGTTTATTACGGTTACGCTATCGAGAAGCCGCGGAACAAATTCGAGTCCGAGGTCAAATGTGTGCCCTATTTATTAACGATTTAGATGCAGGGGCAGGTCGTTTTGATTCCACCACTCAATATACGGTTAATACTCAATTGGTTAATGCTACCTTAATGAATATTGCCGATAATCCTACTAATGTACAATTACCCGGAAGTTATGATGATACGCCTTTACATCGGGTTCCTATTATTGTGACGGGAAATGATTTTACGACGTTATATGCACCCCTGATTCGTGATGGACGGATGGAGAAGTTTTATTGGAATCCCACGCGTGATGATAAAGTTGGTATTATCGGGGGGATTTTTGCTCCCGATGGTCTTTCTCCAGGGGAAATAGAACAATTAGTTGATAGTTTTCCGGCACAGTCTATTGATTTCTTTAGTGCTTTAAGATCGCGTATCTACGATGAACAGATCCGTGATTTCATTCATCATATTGGTATTGATCAAGTCTCGAAGCGTTTAGTCAATAGTGTGGAAGCACCGCCAGAGTTTGCCCATCCCAATTTCCAATTATCCCATTTAATCGAAATTGGTAATTTGATGGTAGGGGAACAGCATAAGATTCAAGAAATGCGTTTAGTGGAAGAATATAACCAAGGGCGACTGTTTTCCCGTGAAGACTCTCCCAGTGGGAAAAAGATTAACCCCAAGCCAGAGAGTAATTTTGATTCTAGTAACTATTTTAAATCCTATATTGACCCCAGTGGTAACAACGTCAGTAATGGACAAAAAACGTCTCTGAGTGTTGAAGTGGTTGAACAGGTGCAACAACTTCTCTCCCAAGGGTATAAAATCGGCATGGAATATGCTGATCAACGACGATTTAAAACCGGTTCTTGGCAAAGTTGCCCTACCATTCAAAGTCATAACGAAAAAGACGCGATCGGGGCATTAGAATCTTGTCTTTGTGAACATAATGGGGAATATGTGCGGTTAATTGGCATTGATCCAAAAGCGAAACGCCGTGTCGTTGAAACCATTATTCAACGTCCTAATCTCGTTTAATAATACTGACTCGAAACCGTTTTTTTCCACCCAAATACTTCGTTTCCACATTCAATCTAGGTGAAAAAAACCGGTTTCTTGGGTCATGTAAAGATTATTTAAGAATTCAAGGGAAATTGGGCGCAAATATTCCATTTTTGCCCATCGTGAATTAAGAGAGTTAACTGAGAGATGATAAATTCAAAGTAAAGCTGTCTGGTTTTAAATTGTGGCCAAGCCGCTTTAAAATTGGGCTTGGTTAAATCTCGAAATGCCACAGTAACATGAGGTGCGAAAGGACGCGTTTTAGCCATTGGATCAAAAATGCCTATAGTCCCCTCTAAATAATTTTGTAAATCTTGATGAATTGCCCACAATTCGGGTGTTTTGCAGACATTAACATAAATAACACGCTCTGGAAAAGCCGAAAAACCCGATAAACTAATCGGAACGCGATCGCGCTTAAGGGCAAATTGAGATAAAGTATCTTGTAACTGACTAATTTCATCTGGATGCCATTCAAAAGGCGGTTGTAAGGTAATATGGGGAGGCGACTTCAACGCGGCACGACTGCTGAAATTTTCCGCAAAATACTGTTTAATTTCTGTGATAGAATCTTGAATTTCCTGGGGCGGTAGAAGCGCGATAAAGAATAACCGTTTTGTTTTATCCATAATAGTGAAGGAAGAGGGAAGAAGGAAGAGGGAAGAAGGTTAACAATTGACAATTGACAATTGATAATTAACAATTGTCAATTACCCAATCCCCAATCCCCAGTCCCCAATCCCCATTATCTATTACC
>JBEDKD010000110.1:0-9042 GCA_041172365.1 Cyanobacteriota bacterium
TCCTCCCCCTCTTCCCTCTTCCTTCTTCCTTATTTGGCATTATCATCAACAATGGAACGAAGGCCCTCTAAAGTCGCGGGAATACTACGGGGGTCCATAAACATCACCTTGCTACTATCACTACTGCCAATCGTAGTCCCCATTTCAATATAATTTTGAGCTAAAAGTAGCTGGAGAGCTTCCTGCGCCGCGGGATCATTCTTCAAAGTTTTCGCGATAATTTGTAAGGCTTCCGCGGTACCATGAGCCTTAAGAATTTGTTGTTGACGCATCCCTTGAGCCTGTAAAACGATCGCTTGTTGTTGAGCTTCCGCGTCTAAAATTGCCGCTTTCTTGCGAGCTTCCGCGTCTAAAACCGCGGCTTCTGCTTTACCCTTCGCGCTATTTACCGCGGCTTCGCGTTCCCCTTCGGACTTCAAAATCGCGGCGCGTTTTTGTCGCTCGGCCGACATTTGCAATTCCATTGCATCTTGTACCGCCTTCGCGGGGATAATATCGCGTAATTCTACGCGTGTTACTTTAATGCCCCAAGGATCAGTCGCGATATCTAAATCTCGCAAAAGCAGTTCATTTACTTCTGTGCGTGCTGTAAAAGTTTGATCTAATTCTAATTTCCCCATTTCGGAGCGAATTTGCGTCCGCACTAAATTTTCCATAGCCGATTGCAAGTCTTTCACCTTATAATAGGATTTTTCTAAATCAACAATCCGCCAATAAACGACTGCATCAACACTAATGGAAACATTATCACGAGTGATACATTGTTGAGGGGGAACATCTAAAACTTGTTCTCGAATGGTTTGCTTGACAACTACTTGATCAATAAAAGGAGTGAGAAAACTTAACCCTGGTTCTAATTTACGACCATTATATCTGCCCAAGGATTCTACTAAAGCTTGATCGCCTTGATTAATGATTTTGACACTGCCGGCGATCGCGGAACCACCCAAGGCTAAAAATACCAATAAAAAAAAATTTTCCATTGTAAAACTCCTCAATATTTAATCAGCAGAATCTAAGAGCGTTTCAGGAATAACAATCAAAGTAGTCCCTTGCCGTCTCACGACAATCACCTTTTGATGAGCCCTTATCGTGATTTTCTCATCCTCACAACGAGCGCGCCAAGAATTACCCTCATAGATAACTCGTCCCGCGTCCCCTGGGGGAATTTCCGTCAAAGTTTGGGCTTCCTTGGCATCCTCCAAGATAGTGACACGGGTTCGGCGTAGGAAATGACGGGAGACAAAAATAAACACCCCTGAGAGTATCATCCACAGGAACACCTGTAAATTGATGTAGGGAACGACAAGGGCAATGATGCCAACGATAATGGCACTCAGTCCCATGATAAACTCCACAAAAGCGGTGGGGAAAATTAATTCCATGAGACAGAGTAAGGAACCAAGGATTAACCAAATAAGAGGAGGAGTGAAAAACATGGCTAAAATTGCATTATAAGGTTATGTTGATGCTATAAGTCAGGAAAAAAGGGTTGTTGCACTGTCGGGGGTTCTTTCACCCCTATCTGCATTGCTTTGGCGAGAGGCTGATCTACCCCCCTGCTTCCATTACTTCTATTACAGTTATATTTATGGGGGCACACTAAAATCACCGTGAAAATCACCGCGAAGATTTGTTTATCCCCACCTTTATGTAATTTAGAGAACGATCGCGATTAATTGAAAATGATTTTAGAAAAACTATTCAGTATGACGAGTGGTTCCGGTCCAGTGATGTGTTGTCCGAATCCTGAGTGTGATCAACCACGTAACCCTTTGGGACCGATGGAGTGTGAGGCTTGTCAGACTCCTTTAATTTATCGTTATTTATGGGCTGTCGGACCGGAAGCTCAACAAATTCCGGCGGGTACTTTAGTGCGCGATCGTTATCAAGTCATTAGTCCCCAAATCTGGCTCGATACCAAACCCGGAGATGATCCTGATGCCCCCGATGAAGTCCCAGATGAATTAATTTCTTACCTCTATCTTTATCCCTACCGACTCCATACACCTGAATTATATGGATTTTGTGCTGTGGGAGAGGGTTCTCAACACACCAATATTAGTTTATTAGAAAATGTACCTATTGATGGAAGTGGTCGTCTTTATCCTTCCCTTTTTGAGGTTTGGACATCCACATCAGAAGTCCGTCAAGTTTATTGGCTCTGGCAATTGTGGCAACTGTGGGAACCTCTATCTTCTCAAGGGGTGGGATCGAGTTTATTAATCTCCGATAATATTCGGGTGGAAGGTTCCCGTCTGCGTTTACTAGAACTCTATGGCCCGAATCATCAATTAAAATTACAGGATTTAGCTGATTTTTGGGCTCCTTTGATCGAAACCGCGGGTTCCCATATCCGGGCACCCCTTCAGGAAATTTATGGGCTCCTGTGTCACCCAGATGCCAATAAAGAGACACATAAAAACGCGATACACTCTCAATTAAATCAACTCCTCCTCACACAAGCCAGTCAATTACCCTTACATTTAACCGTCGCGGGGGTCAGTGATACAGGTCCCCAACGGGAGCATAATGAAGATACTTGTTATCCCACAACTAACGATGGTGTCCACGATAGCCCCTCCCCAAGTCATCCCCTCCTCCCCTATTTCGCGATCGTTTGTGATGGAGTAGGCGGCCATGAAGGAGGAGAAGTCGCGAGTCAACTGGCTGTACAATCCCTCAAACCCCTGATCCAAACTTTACTCACGGAACTTTCCCAAAGCACAGAGTTAATCACACCAGAAATGGTGAGTAAACAATTAGAGGAAATAGTCCGAGTCGTTAATAACGTCATTTGTGCCCAAAATAATCAGCAAAGTCGAGAATTACGGCAACGCATGGGCACAACTTTAGTCATGGCCTTACAATTACCCCAAACCTGCCAAACAACAGAGGGCAAAGTTTATCAAAATTGCCATGAACTTTATTTAGTTAATGTAGGCGATAGTAGAGCTTATTGGATTACTGAAGAGCACTGTCAACGTCTCACCATTGATGATGATGTCGCGACACGGGAAGTGAGAATGGGGCGTAGTCTCTATTGGCAAGGCTTAAAGCGACTCGATGGCGGAGCCCTCACTCAAGCCTTGGGGACTAGAGAGGGTGAATATGTTTATCCCAGTATCCAACGCGTTATTCTCGAAGAAGATGGTTTATTGCTTCTTTGTTCTGATGGGTTAAGTGATAATGATTGGGTGGAAAATTCTTGGACCCGTTATGCCCCTCCTGTGTTAAGGGGTGAAATGTCTTTGGAGTCTGCCCTTCAGTTTTGGGTTAATCTCGCAAATACGAAAAATGGTCACGATAATACTTCGATCGTCCTTACTCATTGTCGTGTTTCTCCAGAAAAGCTGGTACTCTTCCCCTCTCAAGTACCCAGTGAAACACCCATTGAATCCCAATTATCGGAGGCTTCTAAAGCACTTCTCTATGGGGAACCTGTTCCTGTGCCAAAGGTATCTTCTCCTCCCAAGTCAATGCCTTGGAAACCGATTCTATACGGTTTAGGATTCTTCACTCTCTTGTTGTTGGGGATCGCGGTGGGCTGGGGATGGCAAAATTTACGCGAAAATTCCCCCTCTCCCGAAGTCCCAAAAACCCCAGAACCCCCCAAACCTCAAGTCCCTCTTCAACCCCCAGACGCGCCTAAACTACCTTCCTCTAAGAAGTGAAAATCAAAAAAATAAAATATGGTGAGGAGATTTTTGCACAATCCGTAAATTTTGTGTTCGTTTCTATGTCAAGATAGAAAAATTGTCCGAGCCTTTGTGTTGTATCCTTTTGTCCAGTCACAAAGGCTTAGATGCTTACAGGAATAATCCCTCTAAGCCCACCCCTAAGCGGGTAGGGATAAATGGGCTGCGGCTTTAGCAGCCGTTTATTAAATTGGGTTTCAAATCCTAGCTTTTATTGTTAATAAAAGCTAGGATTGAATCGTCAGTATAAGACGTTAAAACCTGCCCTCGGACTGAGGGGAAGTCACGCGAGAGGAGCTTATTGAAAGATAAGGATAGCAGACCGCCTTTTGGCGAAAGGATTGCGCCCTCGAACCCTAGTAATAGGGATATTAAGAGTGAAATCTCTTAAGAATCCCATCCCCTGAGCGGGTGGGACTGTCAAAGAGAACAGAATATTTTTATAAGACTATGAAAGTTGGCGATCGCGTTTCTGTCAAAACATCTGTCAAGGTGTACCATCATCCTGAACATCGAAATCAGCCCTTTGATATCGAAGGACTGACAGGAGAGGTAGTGGCTATTGTCACACAATGGCAGGGAAGACCCGTTAGTGCTAACTTCCCGGTTCAAGTTCAGTTTGACAAAAAATTCCGTGTCCATCTCAGAGAAGACGAACTCAATATAGTTTGAAGGAACTGAGGCATTTAAAATTGGGGATTTGAGATTTGGGATTATCACTCAAGTCTCAAATCTTAAATTTAAAAGAACGTGCGACGAAACCAACCAAAAATATTAATATCTCCCGTCATTTTTTCCAGTTCTTTTTGATGACGTTGCGCGGTTTCGTAATACCACTGACAATAGAGAGAAAACTCCTGACGTGCTTTTACTTCTTGATGAAATTCACGCGTGAGTTTATGGGGTTCGAGAATATCGGCACTGGGTGAGCTAGGGGGAATTATATTTTGAAATTCGTGAGGTAACATTATCTAAATCTCCCATCATTCATAATAAATTAATAGCCGTACATTTCTCAACGGTAGAGACTCTTTCTCAAGAATCTTTAAAACCTAAAATGAATACAAGTTAAAGAGTCCCTACCCACTCTCTCTTTTCTTTACTCTGTGTCCTAATCGGCCTTTGTGGTTATCATAAAAAAAAGCTAGAATGACACCGTAAGATCAGATAATAGAGACAGCATTTTTCCTCGGCGGTGCATTACCTTCAAATGTCGTAAGCACTGGACACATTTGAATTAAGTAAAGTAGGATGAGCCTCCTGCTTGTCTAGGAACCTCAACGGTAGTTGAAGTTGTTAATAGTCCCTCTTCGGACATCATTCTTCCCTTTTCCATCTTTCTTGTTCTATAGCTAGATTGTTCCCTAAAGGAAATCCGTGTTTTCCTCTCCCCTTTAATATGTGATTAGGATTACCGATAGAGTGTAAGCCAGAACACCCATCATTATAGTTACGGCCGTTATCATCATAGCATACCCCATCGGGGATTCAGGCATGAGGGGGGGGGTTTAACAATTTATTAATATTAGTGATGGCAACAATGAATAAAATTAGAGTCGTTTTCATCGAAGATCATGATTTGACAAGACTAAGTATTTGTGCGGGTTTACAACAATATCAAGGGATTGAAGTGGTTGGAGAGGCACCGAATGCTTCTAAGGGGCTGGACTTGTTGCTGTCTTCGGAACCCGATGTGGCACTGATTGATATTGGTTTACCAGATATGGATGGGATCGAATTAACGAAATTGTTTAAAACTTCTTTACAATTGTCTCCCTCTCCCCAGACGAAGGTTTTAATGTTAACATTTCAGAATGATGAGGCTGGAGTATTGGCCGCGTTTTCCGCGGGGGCCGATTCTTATTGTATGAAAGATATTAGTTTCGAGCGTTTAGTGGACGCGATCAAAGAAACTCATCAGGGTAATTGCTGGATCGATCCGGGGATCGCTCATATTATCCTTAAACAAGTTCGCGCCTCCTCTCATCCCCATCAACATGAAATTCCGTCACGGTACTCAATTGGCTCGGAGTTACAGTGTCTTTTAGATACGAACCCTCTGACAGAGCGAGAGTTAGAAGTGTTAAGGTTAATTGTCGAAGGGGAAACGAATGTTCGTATCAGTGAGCAACTATATATTTCGCTGGGTACTGTAAAAACTCATGTTCGTAATATTTTAGCAAAATTGTCCGTCGATGATCGAACCCAAGCCGCTGTCGTTGCCTTGCGATCGGGCCTGGTTTAGAGGATTCTCATAGAAATCAAGAAAATTTGCCCCTAACTTGTCGGGGATAAGTCTCCGGGGATAGTCGGTACGCGACTTAGTTGCTCCATCTCAGGCAATCAAAAAGAAAAAACCCTCTCGAAGATCAAAATCGAGAAACAATCCCAAAACTGTATGATATATTTGAGTTACAAATTAATAAATTTTTGCGATTTTTTTCATCTCGATGTCAAAAACCTGTACCATATAAGATATAGAGGCTTGAATTTCAGCACTTTATCAGTCCATCAAAGGAGTGAGTGAAGAGTTGAAGCTCCTCAATCGTTTGAGGTGAGAAAAGGGAATGTCTCAGAAGAAAGTTACCAGTATTCGCCGATTCGCCTTGGGGCGGGAGAGCTTACTGACTCGGATTACGACAAAAATTCGTCGCTCTCTGGAACTACAAGATATTTTAACCACAACGGTACGCGAAATTCGCGCCTTTTTAGATGGCGATCGCGTAAAAATTTATCGTTTTGAAACAGATGGTAGTGGTGAAGTGATCGCGGAGTCGATCAAAAATAAACGCTTACCATCCCTTTTGGGACTTCATTTTCCCGCGAGTGATATTCCACCTGTGGCGCGAGAAATGTTCATCAAAGCACGTCAACGAGTTATTGTGGACGTGACATCAGGGCATCAAATTATTAATCATTTAGATTCTCCGAAAACTGGGGAAAGTTTGCCCATTGAGGATATTCGTTATGCTCCCGTTGATGCTTGTCATCGTGAATATTTGCTCGCGATGGGAGTACGTTCGTCACTTTGTATTCCCATTTTACATCAAAATCAATTGTGGGGATTATTAATTAGCCATAACGTCAAATCTCGACGCTTTAGTGAACGGGAATTAACTATTGTGCAGTTATTGGTGGATCAATTATCGATCGCGATCGCGCAATCTTATCTCCTCGCCCATGCACGACAACAAGCCAGAGATGAAGCAGTAATTAATTATATCAGTAGTCTGCTGCACTCTCCCTTAAAATCTACAGAAATTCGCCAAACTGTTTTGGAAAAAATGGTGAAAGCATTACAGGGATTTAGTGGTCGATTATATCTTACCTCCGATCTGAATAGTCAATCCGATCAATTATATTTATCGGGGCCACAGCCGACGGCAAATTTTCTCGAATTAACTCCATTTTGGCAAAAAATGATGGGGGTAACACAGGAAGATATGCCCGGAAAATTTTCATCTAAAATGCTCGAAAAAAGTGCGCTAAATTTGGAACAAGGACAAGAGAAGTCCGAAAAAGTTATTGATTTTAATTCCAGTGCTTTAATTCCACATTTATATATCATTCCTGATGTGTCGAAAGAAGCACAATTGAACTTATTAAAATCAGCATTTCTTTCTACTCCCATTCGTTCTATTTTGATAATTCCTCTGCAACATCATCAACAATGTGTGGGTTGTATTAGTATTTTTAGGAGTATATTAGAAACGGAAAAATTCTGGGCTGGAGAACCAGAAAAAGATGGCAGAAATGATAGGCCAAGACAATCTTTTGCGGCTTGGCGAGAAATCAAAAAAGAACAAGCCAAAGAATGGACAACGGAAGAAATAAAACTAGCAAAATCCTTGGGAAGTCACCTTTATATGGCGGTGATGCAAGGGCGGATCGAAACGATGATTTTACATCAAGCCTCCCACGATCAACTGACAGGTTTAGCGAATCGTTTATTATTTAGTGAAAGATTATCTTTATCTTTGGCATCTTCTCATCAACAAGCGGAAATGATCGCGGTTGTTTGTCTGGATTTAACGGGGTTTAAAAATATTAATGATACTTTAGGTCACGCGGTGGGCGATCAGTTATTAAAAAGTGTTGCCATCCGTTTGAAAAGTTGTTTACGCCCTAATGATATTATTTCTCGATGGGGAGGCGATGAATTTATGTTGCTTTTTTCCCCAATTTTTTCAACAGAAGATGCCATTCAAAGTGCAGAAAAAATTTTGGATAGCTTGGGTACTCCTTTTCTGTTAAAAGATCAAGAACTTTATATTAAAGCGAGTTTGGGGATCGCGATCGCGCCCTATGATGGAGAAGATGCAGAAACCCTGTTAAAAAACGCCGATGCCGCGATGTATTTAGCCAAACAACAAGGGCGAAATAATTATCAACTGTATACCCCTTCGATTGGCAGTCAAGCTTTAGAAAGAATGATCTTAGAAAATCATCTCTATAAAGCCTTAGAAAAACAAGAATTTTTATTATATTACCAACCTCAAATTAACTTGATAACAGGTGAATTAGTAGGGATGGAAGCCTTAATTCGTTGGCGACATCCTGAACGAGGTTTAGTGCCTCCTAACCAGTTTATCCCCTTAGCAGAGGAAACCGGATTAATTGCACCAATGGGAGAATGGGTATTACGAACCGCGTGTCGACAAAATAAACAGTGGCAATTAGCAGGTTTACCTCCTATCACGATCGCGGTTAATCTTTCCATGCGTCAGTTTCAGCAAAATAATCTTGTTATATTAATTGGTAAAATTTTGGAAGATACGCAATTAGAACCTCAATATTTAGAATTAGAAATAACCGAAAGTATTGCGATTCAAGATGTGGATTTAACGATTTCTGTATTACGACATTTACAAAGTATGGGTATTCGGATTTCTATGGATGATTTTGGCATGGGTTATTCCTCTCTTTCTGCCCTGAAGCATTTACCCTTAGATAGTTTAAAAATTGATCAAACTTTTGTCCGAGATTTGATTAATAATCAACAAGATACTGCCATTGTTCAGGTAATTTTGGCTTTGGGAAAAGGTTTAGATTTAAAAGTAATCGCGGAGGGGGTGGAAACTTGGGAACAAGCGGAGTTTTTGCGCTCTTTGGATTGTAATTTTGCCCAAGGTTATTTCTTTAGCAAACCTTTACCTGTGGAAGAAGTGACGGCACTTTATCAAAATTGGGATACTGTTAAACAAAAATGGATACAATCGTGATATAAAGAAGGAAGAAGGAAGAAGGAAGAAGGAAGAAGGAAGAAGGAAGAAGGAAGAAGGAAGAAGGAAGAAGGAAGAAGGAAGAAGGAAGAAGGAAGAAGGAAGAAGGAAGAAGGAAGAAG
>JBEDKD010000111.1:0-12561 GCA_041172365.1 Cyanobacteriota bacterium
AGTTATATATCAATATTTGACAGCTCTGGTGACGCAAATTTACCATAAAATCTTGCTGATACGAATATAAAATAAGCTGACGGGGGGCAAACAGAGGCTTTAGGCGACGAAATAAAATGAACCGACCTCAGCAATTAACTAAAATTTTGATGCTAAACTAATAATAATTTCAGAGTATTGACAGAATAGTATGAAAGAATTAAATTTTAGTGTAGTTTGGGAAAAACTATCAAACCATGACGAATCAGTTTTGATAGAGGCTAAACGCGCATCTGACATTGGCAAAAGTATAATGGAAACCGTTTCAGCTTTTGCCAATGAACCGGGGCGCGGTGGGGGCTATCTCATACTGGGAGTAGAAAGATCAGAAGATGAATCGGCTAATGAGTACCAAATAACCGGAGTTATTGACTCTGAGAACATTCAAGCTAATCTTGCTACTCAATGCCGTGATATGTTTAATGTGTCAATTCGTCCTCAGATTGAGGTTATTTGTGACAACGGCAAGAATGTAATATTAGCTTTCATTCCAGAAGCTCAACCCCATGAAAAGCCTGTTTATATAAAGAGCAAAGGTCTTCCCAAAGGAGCTTTTCGCCGCATAGGGCCAACAGATCAACATTGTACCGATGAGGATATTGCTCTTTTCTACCAGTTACGTCAGCATCGCACTTTCGATGAAAACCCTGTACCAGAGTCTAGCTTAGATGATTTTGACCCCCACGCGATCGCCGAGTATAGACGTATCAGAAGTAATGTCAATCCCAGCGCCGCTGAACTCAATTACACTGACTCTGATTTACTCTATTCTGTAGCAGCGACAACTAGGCATCAAGGACAACTTTGCGCGACTATTGGCGGACTTCTTTTATTTGGAAAGGTCGCGGCTTTACGGCGTTATTTTCCCATGAGCCGTATTGACTACATCATCGTTGAAGGACGGGAATGGGTTCCCGATGCCCATAATCGTTATCAAGGTGTTGAAATTCTTGAGCCATTATTACTATCAATCCCAAAGCTAATCAGCCTTATTTTAAACGATATTCCCAAAGCATTTAGCCTGGGAGATAACAACATTTACCGCCAAGAATTACCATTAATTCCGCGAACAGTTATTCGGGAAGCGATTGTCAATTCTCTCATGCACCGTAACTATCGTACACCCCAACCCGTACAAGTAATTAGGTTTTCCAATCGCATTGAAATTCGTAATCCAGGCTATTCTCTAAAGCCTTTCGATTCCCTAGGTGAACCCGGTTCGATTACCCGCAACGAAAAAATAGCCGCGGTTTTGCATGACGTAGGTATTGCGGAGACAAAGGGTACAGGCATCCGCGTTATGATGGATGAAATGCACAAAGCAAATCTGACAATTCCATTATTTGATTCCGACCCTGACAAAGATAGTTTTACGGTGAAACTATTAGTTCATCATCTGTTAAGCCCTGAAGATGTGGAATGGTTAGCACAGTTCAAGAATTACCATCTTAATGATGATGAAGCAAGAGCGCTCATTGTTGCTAGGGAAATAGGTGAAATCAATAACTTTATATACCGCTCTATTAATCGCGTGGAGACGCTAACAGCTAGTGGACGCTTAAGACATCTGCGGGATTCGGGCTTGCTAGAACAGAAGGGAAAAGGCTCTGCAACTTACTATACCCTCAGCCAAAATATTTTAGGGGAAGGCTTACCTCGCAGACTAGCTGCACAAGATAGTCCTTATCTAGCGAGTAGCCCTGTAGATAACAGCTTATCTAGCGGGTTAGCAGAGCAAGACAACCCTAATCTAGCGGGTAGCCCTATAGACAAGGTGTCTGAGCCAAATTACTTACAGCAGATGCCAGACAATTTGAGGGAAGTGGTTGAGGAAATTGGAGAACGAGCCGATCCGCAAAAAGTAGACTCCGTAATTCTGATGCTTTGCCAATGGCGTGAGTTATCTTCTTCTGATCTTGCTACTATTCTTGGGCGCAGTCAAGTTTACCTGCGAAAGAACTATCTCAACCGTCTGATCGGTACGGGTGTGCTTGAATATATTCGTCCTGAAAGTCCTAGCGATCCACATCAAGCATACCGAACCAGCAAGAAGAGTGAATCTACAGTATCTTGACTGGTTACTTCATATTCAGTACGCTCTAAAAAAGTCAGGGAAATTAATCATTAGCAATGGGTTGAGGTTCCATTGCTCCGTCGAGTTTGTCTGTAATACTCCACATCAAGGGATTTAGAATTTGCTGATTTGCTGGCGACAGTTTACGATAAATATCCCGATTCTGCGAAGAAAAGTAAGCTGAATAAGAAGAAATCTAAGACCAAGTAAGAAAAACATTAAATGGATTTAGAAACATTACTTGATCACATAAACATTGGAGAAGATCAAGACATTGAATTTAAGTCGGCTGATACAGTTTTCCCAATGAAGTTTGGAAAACTGTATCAGCTTTTGCCAATACAGATGGCGGCTATATTATTCTCGGAGTTAACGAAACTCGCACAGGGTTTGAACTTTCAGGAGTCAGAAATCCTAATATTTTAATCAAAGAGTTTTGGAATAATCATAACAGTCCGCAAAAACTGAACCTCTCAATTTGCGGGAATTCTGACCTGCAAACTTTGAAGATAGAAAGTCATAATTTAGTTACTATTAAAATTCCCAGAGCCACGAGAACGCAAGGGCCAGTTTATATTAATAATAATCCCATGATTGGAACCTATAAACGCAACCATGATGGAGATTACCGTTGCACTGAGGCTGAAGTTCGCCAAATGTTACGCGATGCCAGTGATGCACCTCAAGATATCCAAATTTTAGAAGGTTTTGACTTTGGTGATCTCGATGCAGAAACATTAAAATCCTTCCGTCAACGCTTTAGCTCAAGAGAACCGGATCATCCTTGGTTAGCATTAGACGATCGCGACTTATTGTGTCAATTAGGGGGATGGAGTCGGGACAGAAACACAAATAAAGAAGGGTTAACAATTGCTGGTTTACTGATGTTCGGGAGGGGGAATAGTATTTTAGAGGCACTTCCTCGCTATCAACTTGACTATCAAGAACGGCTATCTAACGATCCAGATGTCCGTTGGACATATAGGCTGACACTTGATGGTAAATGGGAGCCTAATCTTTTCAATTTTTATTATCGCGTCTATAGTCGTTTAGTTAATGATTTAGATGTTCCCTTTAAACTAGATAAAGATGCTGTGAGGCTGGGAGAAACTCATGTCCATGAAGCGGTTAGAGAGGCTCTAGTAAATACTTTAATTCATGCCGATCATTCATCTTCTCGTCCTATTAAAGTAACTAAGTTTCCTAATGGTTTTTTATTCGAGAATCCTGGTCGATTAAGGATTTCTATTCTGCAACTTTATGATGGGGGTATCAGCGATCCGCGCAATCCCAAACTGCAAACAATGTTTCAAATGCTTGGTTTAGGTGAAAAAGCCGGATCGGGTTTTAAAAAGATTCTATGAGCCTGGAAAGAACAACAATGGTTTAGGCCATTAGTGTCAGAAAAATTCGATTTAGAGATGACATCTGTTGCTCTACCGATGCTTAGTTTAATTCCTGAAAATGTCGAGCAAGAACTAAAAGAAATAGTGGGAGATAACTACTGCGAACTAACAGAATTAGATCGAATTATTTTGGTACTAGCGCATCAGTTTGGAGAAATTAGTAATAGTGACATTCAGTGTTACAGACAGGAACACCCTAGAGACATAGGAGAGTGCCTAAAGCACTTGGTCAATAACGGCTGGTTGGCACAATCAGGACGTGGACGTGGAACCCAGTATGCTCTACCAAATAAAGGTCAACCGGATTTGCTTTCACTGCTTCCAAGCTCCGAACATAACGAGTCTAGCTCCGTGCATAAGGAGTCAAGCTCCGTGCATAATCAGTCTAGCTCCGTGCATAATCAGTCTAGCTCCGTGCATAATGATGAAAATTTATTTTTACTAGAAATCGCGAATCCTGTTCGAGAGAAGAAACGGGTAAATCCTAAGTTAATGAGAGATACTATTCTAAAACTTTGCTCAGAAAGATATTTAACTGTTAAAAGATTAGCTGAACTATTGAATCGCAGTTCCGAAACAATAAGGACTCATTTCATTAATCCGATGTGGTTAGAAAAATTACTAGAACTTAAATACCCTGACGAGCCAACTCATCCTCAACAAGCATACAGAACCTTATTGTCTCAAGGAATCAGCAAGATTTCTGATACTCCGTCATCTCCCCAAAACTCAGAAAACACCGCGGATACTAACCATCCATCCACAACGCGGGAATCTTAAACCTCCCTCCACAGTTGGGACTCTCCCACAGTAAGGCATGGAGGGACGCGATCGCGCCTCTGCCTGCATCCCCTTCAACTACCACTCAATCCTGATCACAGGCCAATAACAAGGCCCACATATCCCAATAGGCTCAAGCTTAATGCCCACACCCAGGTAACATCCTTTAATGAACAGCCTCATCTGTTCGCTTCATCTTCCATATAATTGATATTTGTTAAGATTCTAAGTCATCCATTAATTTTTCTAAGCCGACAATTCTTTCATTTTCCGGCAAATAATAAAAGACTTTTTCTAAAAGTTCCAGAGACGAATTTTCAGCAAACCAATCTTCACTAGGGTTGTTTCGCAGCCCGAAAAAATACGTTAAACGTTCTTCTATCGCATCTTTATCGGCTTTATCCAGTTGCCCCATCCGCGTTAACCAGTTACCTCCTGAATCCTTAAAACAATTAGCTTCAACGGTGGATATCTGATGTATTAAAGTGTGAGAATTTTTCTCAAGCCCATTTGTGCTTGTTGAATTAATGGGATATACGGTGGGCAACCCTTTATAGGTTTCTTGGGAACTCAGAGGAATCACGGTAAAAGTTTGTATATAATTAGACTCATCTTGAAACTTGTCACTCGTCCAAATAATGTAAGGATGCTCTCCTCGCAAAACTCTACTAGAATTAATCTCTAATGTGCAAGATGTCTGCTTACATTCAATAAACTCACCTGGCTCTTTTAAATCATAAATATGAGTATGACCGAATTTACAACGGAGAGATACTCGGTGAGGATTAATCATATAAATCCAGCCTTTTCGAGGTCTTTGCCCAGCCACACTACACTCCTAATTCACCGATTAATTTATCTCGTTCTGCCTGTAAGTTAAGTTTAACTTTGTCTTCGGGTTGATGGGTATTTTTTACTTCCTGCATGGGAGCCGTGCTATATACATACTCTAGTAACTTATTTAGTTTATCTTGCCCTGCGCCTGCCCATTCTCTCCTAATGTTATCAAGAATTAGCTTGAGACTGAAAGGTAAATCTAAATCATCGACATTACCGGCTTCAGCACCAAGTTTAATAAATGTTATCTCACCCTGAGATTCTTGAATAATCTCTTTTCCATTCATTTGCTTTAAAGCCCTGTCTATTTCCTCATTCCAGGGACCGTATTGATAATAGCACCAATCTAAATCAGTCAGTTGCTTTCCTGTCCATTTGACAGAGTAAAGATCAGCCAAATACAATAACTTGGTTAACTGTGTTTTTGTAATATACCCTTTTGTCCCATAGACAAAATATTTTATGAGTTGATCTAACATGACTCCTTTTCCTGTTGATCTCCATTGTTTTTTTGTCAAAACTGCAATATTCTTAAGTTCTGTCAGTCAATTCCTCAGTAGAAGATTTGTACTATAGACATCTCCAAAAACTATTGTCGGGTAGGAATTTGCCTGCCTTTTACCTTATTTTTAGGAGGTGTCTTATTAGTATAGTATAGTATATGTCACAGGAATGCAAAAGATTTTTGACTGCCCAATGGGAACCCCGCGAACCCGCGAAATAGGCTTCTGTGATTTTCCCATTTCTCCCAAGGTGAGAAAACCACGATGATACCACCCATCCACCCACAACCGGACCCCCTTAAACTTCGCCCCAGAGTTGAGACACCCCCACAGTCAGGGATGGAGGGACGCGATCGCGCCTACATCCCCTTAAATTGACACTCCTAACGGCGTGACAACCCCATCAGGTTAGCAATATTCGACACACGGGTTTGCTTACCAGAAAGCTATTATTATGAGTTATATGACCAAATATTTAAAGCCGTTTATCGTCATATTTACAAGACGTAATATGGCAATAATCAAAGCATTTCTAATACTGCGGTAGAGCCAGAATAATCCATCAATTTATGAGGTAAAATAACGACAGATAGATATAATTCTCGATTGACAACGATTAGGGGTGATCAACCCAGTTTAGGTAGTTTTTTATCATTGACAATGTAAAGGAGTCTCATGGAAAACAAGTCTTTAGTATCCCTTTTACAGCAACTAATTGCACTCCCCCAAGAAACCGAGTGGGTTGAATTTAAAGGAAATAACCAAAAACCAGAAGAAATCGGTCAATATATTTCAGCTTTATCCAATTCAGCTACTTTACATCATCAAAATGCAGGTTACATCGTTTGGGGAATTGAAAATGATACTCATAATATTATTGGGACTCAATTTAAACCCAGACAACAAAAAAAGGGTAATGAAGAACTAGAAAATTGGCTACTTAGGCTTCTTTCACCTCAAATTAATTTCAAAATTAATGAACTTACTTGGCAAAATAAAAATGTAGTATTATTTGAAATTCCTAGTGCCACTCATCAACCCGTGAGTTTTGAAGGAATAGAATATATTAGAGTGGGTAGCTACAAGAAAAAGCTGAAAGATCATCCAGAAAAAGAAAAAGAATTATGGAGTTTATTTGGCTATCAAACTTTTGAGAAAAGAATAGCTTTAGAAAACATAACAGCCGATGAAGTTTTAGCCAAAATTAATTATCCTAGTTATTTTGATTTAACAGAGCAGAATCTTCCCGATAATAAACAAGGTATTTTAGCTCGTTTAGCCGCCGAAAATTTAATTAAGATAAAATCTAGTAATTATTATGATATTACTAATCTTGGTGCAGTTCTTTTCGCGAAAAAATTAACAGATTTTGACAAATTAGGGAGAAAGGCCGTTAGAGTGATTATATACCGTGAGAAAGATCGTATTCATACTCAAAGAGAAGAATTATTTGACAAAGGTTATGCTGTGGGTTTTGCCGAAATTATAAAATTTATTAATGATCAATTACCTCAGAATGAAGAAATACGTCAAGCCTTACGCAAAAATCTAAAAATATATCCAGAGATTGCCATTAGAGAATTAGTCGCGAATGCGATGATACATCAAGATTTTAATATGACTGGTGTCAGTTCTACCATAGAGATTTTTTCTGATCGGATGGAAATTAGAAACCCGGGGGAACCATTAGTTGATACCATGCGTTTTATAGATGTCCCCCCTCAATCTCGCAATGAAGATTTAGCGGCTTTTATGAGAAGAATTAATATCTGTGAAGAACGGGGTAGTGGTATAGATAAAGTCATTAACTCAGTCGAGATTTTTCAACTACCCGCCCCAGAGTTTAACGTTAATAGTAAACATACCGAAGCTATCTTGTTTACTTATAGAGAATTGAAAGACATGGATAAGAGCGATCGAATTAGAGCTTGTTATCAACACGCTTGTTTACGCTTTGTATGTCGTGAACAAATGACTAATGAATCTTTGCGAAAACGATTTGCGATTGATGACAAAAACTACTCTATGGCCTCACGAATTATCGCAGATACAATTAATGAAGGATTAATCAGACCCTATGATTTAGAAAATAAATCTAAAAAACACGCGAAATATGTACCATATTGGGCATAAATCCTTATAGGTGGACTAAATCGTTATAAATTTATTTTATGTGACTGTTATGTGACTGACGAGTAAAAATCTCTGGTTTCGTGACATGACCAAATTGCTGAAATGCTTATCTCTTATAGGTTTCAGCTATTTTGACTGAATTGCTCTTTATGTGATTTGACAATATCTGTGATTTTTCACAAATCTTCTGATACTCCGTCATCTCCCCAAACCTCAGAAAACACCCTCCTAAACTTCGCCCCACAGTTGGGACTTTCCCACAGTAAGGGATCGAGGGACACGCGATCGCGCCTACATCCCTCACAGGCAAATAACGGTAAATAGTAACTGTTTTGCTCTACTATTCTCCTCATTGTTATCTTATTCATCCTATTATGATGGTCGCGGTAGATGTAGATTATCGCTCCAGTAGCGCGATCGTTGCTGGAGTAATTTTTGATCATTGGCTTGACAATAAGCCCGTGAGGGAAATAACGGCTCAAATTTCTGACGTAAAAGAATACATATCCGGTCAATTTTATCAGCGAGAATTACCCTGTATCCTACAACTTTTACAACAAATTAATCAATTACCAGAGTGCATAATTGTTGATGGATATGTCTATCTGAACCAGGAAAATAAACCGGGGATGGGCAAGCATTTATACGATGCTCTCGAAGGGAAATCGGCTGTCATCGGTGTAGCCAAAAAGCCCTTTAAAGATATGCCTCTTGGGATTGAAGTATATAGAGGAAAAAGTAAACGTCCTTTGTATGTAACGGCTACTGGAATTAGTGCAGAACTCGCGAAGCAACATATAGCAGAAATGGATGGAAATAACAGATTACCTACTTTACTCAAAAGAGTCGATCAACTTTGTCGAACCACAACGTTATAGGATAAGACGGGATTCTGAGAAACCCGATTTCTTTGGTTTACGACTCAGCTTAGGAATGAAAAATTAATAAAGTAGTGCAGGGATCTTGCCTGCTTTCGCGCATCGCATTGATGGGCGAAATTATAGCCTTTCGACTCAAGATAGAGTATGCCAAAACCCAGTTTTTTCAAGAGTTTTAAGTTTAAATGAATACCTCATCTATCCCAGATTTGCTATACAGCAGTTCCCGCTGTTATGAAACACGGTAGGGACACGGCAATGCCGTGTCCCTACGAGGATTGAACGATAAGCGGGTGTACCTCATAACCGCGGTTTCCGCTGTAAGATACTAAGATTTATGATATTAACACTAAGGCACTAAGACACTAAGATTTATGATATTAACACTAAGGCACTAAGACACTAAGATTTATGATATTAACACCAAGTTTTAATGGTTTGCCGCGCTCTGAAACCCGGTTTCTTTACCCTGAGACATCTCCCCAAAATCCGATTAAAGGTAGGGTTAGCCTACCCTACCGTTGTTGATAATAAGGATTATTTAACCGCAATCAATGGGGTTTATCTCTCAATCTAGCTCGATTAAAAACCGATGATTTTTTTAATTAAATCGACTTTTCCTTCATAGGGAGGATATCGCCAATTTAGGTCAAGTAAAAAAGTTTTTTGCATCACACTTTTAAAATGAGAAAATGTGTCAAAACTAGCTTTTCCGTGATAATTTCCAATGCCACTATCACCGACTCCCCCAAAGGGTAATTCTGTCACAGCAATTTGCATCACTGTATCATTAATACAAACTCCACCCGATGATGTTTCTCGCAAGATCCGTTCTTGTTTCTCTTGATCTTTAGAAAAGAAATATAGGGCTAGGGGTTTGGGACGGGCGTTAATTTTCCCGATCGCGTCTCCTAAGTCACTATATTCTAAAACGGGTAAAATTGGACCAAAAATCTCTTCTTCCATCACCGGAGATTCCCAGGAAACACCGTCAATAATAGTAGGAGAAAGATAGCGATCGCGTGAGTTAACCTCTCCCCCCATGACAATTTTACCATCCTTCAGAAATTGGGCTAATCTTTCTAAATGACGTTGACTAATAAGGCGACCATAATCAGGACTTTTGGCCGGATTTTCACCATAAAAATCTTCGACACATTTCTGGATTTCTTGTAACAAATTATCCTTGATATTTTTCTGGACTAAAAGATAATCAGGGGCAATACAAGTTTGACCCGCATTAATAAATTTCCCCCAAGTAATGCGTTTAGCTGTATATTCTAAATTGACATTTTCATCAATAATACAGGGACTTTTTCCCCCTAATTCTAAAGTCACAGGTGTCAGATGTTTCGCCGCGGCTTCCATGACAATTTTGCCGATTTTTGTTCCCCCAGTAAAAAAGATATGATCAAATTTTTCGGCTAACAATTCTTGGGCAACTTGGGCATCCCCTTCCACAGAAGCAATATAGGATGGATCGAAAGTTTTAGTAATAATTTCACTAATTACTTTTGAGGTATTTTCCGCAAGCTCCGAGGGTTTTAATATCGCACAATTTCCCGCCGCGATCGCCCCCACTAAAGGCGATATCATTAACTGAAAAGGATAATTCCAAGGGGCAATAATTAACACCACTCCCTTCGGCTCAGGATAAATTTTAGCCGACGCGGGCCATTGCTCAAAAGACACCGGAACTTTTTTCGGTTTCACCCATGATTTTAGATGTTTCATCGCGTAACTTACTTCCGACACCGAAGCAATTTCAAAATAAGCTTCATATTCGGGACGGCCAAGATCCCTCTTCACCGCGTCGACAATTTGTCTTTGATAAGACGCGATCGCGTCCTTCAGTTTTTGTAATTGAGCCAGCCGAAAATTAATATCTTTTGTTTTACCAGTAGCAAAAAAATCACGTTGCTGTTGTAAAATATTCGTAATACTCAATCCCATAATTGCACCATCCATGAAAATACCACAAAATTCTTTTGGGGGCAAAATTTCAACCATTTTGCTTTTATTGATTATAGCAGGGTGTAATACTAACTCACAAAAGCGAGTGACAATTTGCTCTAAAGATTTTACCGAGCAAACAATTCTCGCGGAAATTCTCGCACAACATATTGAAGCTAAAACTGATCTAAAAGTTGACAAAAAACTCAATTTAGGAGGCTCCCTTTGTCATCAATCTCTGACATCAGGACAAATTGATCTCTATGTAGAATATACCGGGACAGCTTTTACTAATATTCTTAAGCAAAAACCGATCGCCGATCCCCAAAAAGTTTTGGCTTATCTCCAACAAGAATACCCTAAACAATTTAAGGCAGAATGGACAGCCCCCCTGGGTTTTAATAATACTTTTGCCATTACTATTCGTGGAGAAGATGCGAAAAAATTTAATTTAGAAACAATCACCCAATTAGGGAAAGTTTCTCACCAATTTCGCGCTGGGTTTGGCCCGGAATTTCAACAACGAGAAGATGGTTTTCCGGGGTTAGCCAAAACCTATGGGTTAAAGTTCGCTGAAGCCCCCAAAGAAATGATGTTAGGTTTATTATATCAAGCCTTGAAAGAAAAGCAAGTTGATGTAATCGCGGGTGCTTCAACCGATGGATTAATTGATAGTTTAGGCTTAGTCGTACTTAAGGATGATAAACAATATTTCCCCCCATATAACGCGGCCCCCGTTGTGCGGACTGAAATTTTACAAAAATATCCTCAATTGCGATCGGCTTTACAAGAGTTAGGAGGGAAATTTTCTGAGGTTGATATGCGAAAGATGAATTTTGAAGTTGATGGGAATAAGCGGGAAGCGAAACAAGTCGCACAGGAATTTTTACAACAAAAATTTCCGACTAAGTAATGTCAATTACTGACTAGCAACATCAATAATTTTCTCATAATGACCAAAATTAAAACCAGTAAAACCAAATCACAAGTCTGGGTAGTGGAAAACGGCACGATTCGACATCGTTTTGATCAAGTAACTACCGAAGAGCCTTTAGAAATTCGTCTCGTTAACCCCGATAAAACTCTCGCGGTGACAATGCGATCGCCAGGCCATGATTTTGAACTCACGGCCGGATTTTTATATGGTGAAGGAGTGATTACAAAACGAGATGATATACGCAAAATTAGTTATTGTGTTAACCCCAAATTTGATGGAGAACAACGCGAGAATATTGTTACTATTGAATTACAACATGATTTAAACATTGATTTCCCATCCTTAGAGCGTCATTTTTACACCTCTAGTGCCTGTGGAGTCTGTGGAAAAGCCAATTTAGACGCGTTACGTTTAAAGGGATATCCCTCAATCACTTCTGATATGCAAGTATCTCCTGAAGTTATTTATCAATTACCACAAAAACTCAAAGATGCACAAAAAATATTTGCCAAAACGGGTGGTTTACACGCGGCCGCGTTATTTGATCATCAAGGAAAATTGTTATTATTACGAGAAGATATCGGTCGCCATAATGCCGTTGATAAATTAATTGGCTCGGTTTTATTAAATGGAGAATTACCCCTGAGCGAACATATCTTAATGGTAAGTGGCCGCTCCAGTTTTGAAATATTACAAAAAAGTTTAGTCGCGGGTATTCCTATTGTTTGCGCGGTTTCTGCCCCTAGTAGTTTAGCCGTTTCCTTAGCACAAGAATTTGGTATCACTTTAATCGGTTTTTTACGCGAGGAACGTTTTAATGTTTACACAGGTATGGAAAAAATAAAACGCCCAAAACACAATTAGAAACCGGGTTTCTTTACCACAAATCCGGCGTTTTTCTTAATATAGCACCCGCCAAGACGGTTAGGACAAAAAAACGCCCCATCCCCACCCTATTATCTCTGTAGGGGCGGGTTAACCCGAATTTCTCCCACGAACAAATAACCTCCAAAAACCCGCC
>JBEDKD010000112.1:0-8288 GCA_041172365.1 Cyanobacteriota bacterium
CCCTATTAGAGCCCTAGGGAGCGAGACGCTCCCACTACCAATTTACAATTAGGAGATGCTCCCAGTTTCACCTCTCAAAGATCAACATTATATATCGGTAATCTCAAGGAAATGCCAATGCTGACTAAACAAGATTGGGACTGGTTGGCTACCGGATCAGAGTATGAAATGGCTGTAACTATTCAGCAATTATTACAGGAGAATCAAGTGATGGAAGCGAGTGAGGGACTTTACGCGTTAATTGAATCTATGGGAAAATCAAAAAGATTAGCTCTGAAAAGCCTGTTAGTTCCCTTAATGGTTCATGTTATTAAGTGGAAATGTCAACCTCAAAAACGCTCTTCTAGTTGGGCTATTAGTATTCTTTCTGCTCGTCGTGAAATAGATGATATTCAAGAAGAAGTGCCGAGTTTAAATCAAGATTTTATTGAGTCTATTTGGGATAAATGTTTTCAAGCAGCCGTGAAAGAGGCGGAAACGGAAATGAGGAAAGTGAAATGTTTCTTGACTTCCCTTTCTTGGTTTGAGGTTTTTGAGGAGGAATATATTTTATCCGATGATCAAGATGATTAAATATCACGCGGATAAACGCTGATGGAAGGGGTAAATTTTGTAGGGGCTCTTTCACCTACCAATTTTCCTACTAACAAATAACCTACATAAACCAGCCCCCACCCCACGAATAACCTCTATTGGGGACCGCATCGGGGCGGGTTTTTATGATTTGTCGGTGATTGTCAATGATATCGGTGAACCCGCCCCTACCATGTAATTTGGTTTTTTTTTTAACCGCAGATAAACGCAGATTAACGCAGATGGAGATTGACACAGATAGATATTTTTCTGATGAAAGCGTTAAATTTTGTAGGGGCTCTTTCACCTACCAATTTTCCTACTAACAAATAACCTACATAAACCCGCTAATAACCTCTATTGGGGATGAAATCGGGGCGGGTTTTTATCATTTGTCGGTGTTTGTTAATGATATCGGTGAAAGAGCCCCTAGGATGTAATTTGGTTTTTTTTAACCGCAGATAAACGCAGATAAACGCTGATGGGGATTGACACAGATAGATATTTTTCTGATGAAAGCGATAAATTTTGTAGGGGCGGGTTCACCTACCAATTTTCCTACTAACAAATAACCTTCATAAACCCGCCCCCACCCCACGAATAACCTCTATTGGGGACCGCATCGGGGCGGGTTTTTATCATTGGTTGGTGATTGTCAATGATATCGGTGAAAGCGCCGTAGGTTGGGTTGAGCGCAGTGAAACCCAACACCAAAGTTTAATAAGTTGGGTTTCGTACCTCAACCCAACCTACAACTACCAATTTTCCTACTAACAAATAACCTACATAAACCCGCCCTCACCCCACGAATAACCTCTATTGGGGACCGCATCGGGGCGGGTTTTTATCATTTGTCGGTGATTGTCAATGATATCGGTGAACCCGCCCCTACCATAAATGCAAATTAATTTTAACCCCCAAAAAATATCGACCCCGCGTAGCGGGGAGGGCGAGTGTAAATTCAAGAGTGTATAGCACAAAAGGGCTAAAGTGTCAAGGGCTATTTAGTCCACGCAGCCACACACAGACAAAACGGAAGCCGTTGCCGTAGTCGCGGGTGAGCGGCGTAAGATGGTAGCGAATGGCAGAGCGGGAATTCCGCGGAGGATTGTACCACGAGCCGCCGCGCAGCAGCCGGTCTCTGTCATCATTCCCTGATATGATTAATAAATCAACGCTTTTTTGATCAGGATTATTATTTTTTTCATCCCAGACTCTTCCATCGGTGGGTGCTCCGTTGTAATTACTGTGCCAAGGATCGGCGCACCACTCCCAGACGTTCCCGTGCATATCGTATAACCCAAAGTTATTGGCAAAAGGAAAACTACCTACTGGGGTGGTTTCTTTTCGATACTCACCCGCGGGTTCCTCTCCGTAAGTTCCTTTATATAAAGTCTCTCTGATTTTTTCGTCTTCTGCCTGGTAATTGGCCAACTCACTGGTAATGGTTTCCCCAAAATGAAAGGGCGTTTCCGTACCTGCTCTACAGGCATATTCCCATTCGGCTTCACTCGGTAGCCGATAATTCTTGAGAGTTTTTTGAGAGAGTCTGGCACAAAATTCTACCGCATCGAGCCAGGAAACCCCCTCTACAGGACGATTGTCTCCTTTGAAGTAAGAAGGATCGGGAGCTAAGTCTCGTTCAATTTTAGGCAATTGAGCCACGGCTTTCCACTGGGCTTGTGTCGCGGTATATTTACCCATGAAAAATGGTTGGATTGTCACCTGATGTTGCGGTTTTTCATTATCACGGCTTTCTGCTTCGGTTTCAGGTGAGCCCATGAGGAAAGTCCCACCAGGGATGTAAACCATATCGAAGGTGACTTCGTTGCCTAAGTCTTCGGTAAAGTATAGCGCTTCTTTAATTTCCCGTTGGATGATTTCCCCTTTCTTATTAACGGTGACGGTTTCAAAGGTGAAGGTTTTGAGGGGAACAATTAACGACACCCCTTCAATATTTAATTCCGGTTGTAATTGCTTAAAAATCTCTTGGGCTCCGTCTTCGTAACCCCGTGCCTGACGCGCTAACCCTCGCGCTAATTTCAGTAAGGGCTCAAATTTTGCTTCTGCCAGGGGTTCGGCAAAGGTGGCTGTCAGAGACGCGGTTTTAATTTTGTCTTCTTTCTTACCCTGAAATGACTGTTGCAGTTTTAAAGCTAATTGTTTAGCAAGTTCGTTTGGTTGGGTATAGCCCAGGGCAATCCATTCAGGATTTTCGCCCAAATCTTCTGCTTCGACAAGGCTCTCCGTTAATCCCTGATCTAAGTAAAAAAGTAAGGCATCCGATAATTGCTTAAGTCGCTCATTTCCAAAACGATTTTTTAATGCCTTGAGTAACAAATGGCGCACAGTGCTATCCATCTGGTACAGTTTGCCACCTATTGACTGAAATAAGGGAGAAAATAATAAGTCAGGGACGGTAATCCAAGGCAATTCTTGGAGAAAATTCTCGCGTAAGTAATACAGTAAATGGGGGGTGATGGCTAAGGGAAACGCGCCATGATAGGCTAAATTACAATACCCCGGAAAATCGTCGGTAAATTTGCTTAAGGTTTCGATCGCGTCGTGATATTGCTCCTTGTCTTTTTCGTCGTCTAATACTTCATCTAAACAGTATAAAGAGTCATCATCAATAGGAATCTCTAAGGGCAATTCTGTCAAAGTTGTGGTGGTAACAGGTTGTCCCCGGAGATTTTGCCACAATTCTCGCCACCCCAAAACGCTAAAGGGAAACATGGGAACGAGAGAGGAAATTAAGGCGGTTGTGCCCAACCAATCTTCTTTTGGCAAGGGATTAAGCCAAACAATTTGCCGCACAGTCGTTTTTAATTGAGAGAGAAAATTCTCAATCAGTTTGATTCTGACTTCGTTGATAATCGGGGTAGTAGCCCCGGCATCACTGAAGATTAAAACCCGCGTCCGTGTGGGGTGTAGTTTGGGCAAAATTTGATCAAGAGGCTGTTTTTTTAGTAAGTCAGGATCTTGAAATAAGGCATCTTTGGGACTGTTGCGAAAATAGCGAATTTTTAAGGATTTAAAAGCCTTACTCGTGATAGCAGTTTCCCTCAGACGCTCTGCTATCAAATGAAAGGGAGTCATGGAATCACTTTGATCGATTAGCAATAGTAATTCGGCTTGATTTACGCGACTGGGGCGATAGACAAATTCGGCAATATTTTCTTGACAAATGCGCTTAATTGTGGCATCAAAATCTATTTCCCTTTCACTGTCATGTCCCCCGCGTAAAGATGTCCGCAACGATCGCGAACCTTTGATCAGTTGCGCTCTAGTTAGGGGGAAATATTCATCATTAAGGATGAAAGTTTGTTGGGATGTATTGGGTTTGGCTGTCGTCGATTGGGGAACCGCGATTCCCACTTCCATATCTATAGTTTGCTCTATTGACAAATTGGGATTTGTCTGATTTTGGGATTGAGTTTGAGTAGGTAAATCTGGCTTCGTCGTGGGAGAAGAAGTCGAGGTTTTTGATAGTTTTTGGGTAAGATTTTCCTGAATTTCAGTAGCTAAATGAGGGGTTAATTTCTCATCAAAAGCCCGACCGATTTTTTCTTGTTCTTCTTTAGTTTTACCCCAAAGTTGCTGACAGAGTTTTTTGAGTTGGGGATAATCTTTCGGACGCAAAGACTCTAAGGACCATGCTTTTTGCAAGAGTTTGTAATCGTCAAACTGTAAAGGTAAGTCTGATGTCTTGAGATTGAGAAAGAATTGAACTAAATGGGGGTCATTTGGAGTCATTTTTTTGAGTGTTTAGAGATTTTTTATATCGAGTTTGTTCCTCACGAGTTTTTAAGATTACTCCTAAGTTTTTCTGAATAAATTCAGGAACATCTTTAAGAGAATAATTAAGTAGGTCACTCACTTTAATCAAATCTAACAGTTCACCTGTACTAGGTTTTTTACCTCCTGCCGTAGCCGTTGTTTCGAGTAAGTCTTGGTAAGCTTTAATGATTTCTGTGATATTGGGTAATGTTTTTTCGTCAAAATGGGCTTTAATAATTGCTTCTAGTTCTTGTTTAGAGGGGGGTTCTAAATAGTGAAATAAGCAGCGTCTCAAGAAGGCATTGGGCAAATCTTTCTCGTTGTTACTGGTAACAATAATCAGGGGAGAAACAACGCGTTTCACCTCTTGCCCTGTTTCTTCAATAAAGAAGCGTTTTTCATCCATTTCTAAAAGCAAGTCATTGGGGAAATCAATATCGGCTTTATCAATTTCATCAATTAAAACGATCGCGGGAATAGGTGTTTTAAAGGCTTTCCCTAATGCTCCAAATTTCATATATCCGCGTTGGGTTTCATCTTCGAGGCGTTGAATACTTTTCTCGCGAATTGTCGGGTGAAGATTATCGCTTTTTACCAGTTGTGTATCACGCAAACGGCCGACGGCATCGTAGGTATAGAGGCCATCTTTCGCGCGACTGGTGGATTTTATATACCAAGGGAAAAAGGGCCAGCGGTTTTCTTCCATCCAGTCTTTTTCTGCCCAGATTTTATCTTCTTCTTGGACTAATTTTTTGGCTTCCTGAATGTGGTTTTGATATTTGTGGGTAAATTCATACGCGATCGCGCTGGCTAATTGAGTTTTACCCACACCTGGATCGCCCATCAAAAGCAGAGGGCGATCGAGGGCTAAGGCTAATTTTACCATGTGCAGAAGTTCGTCACCCGGACAATAGGGGGACGCATCAGGAGTTCCCGGCGGCGGGTTAATTTCTCCGGTGTATTTGAGATGTAAGTCTTTCATAGTTTTAATTTTCCCTCAATATCAGACCAATGACAACCGCATCGTTGACAAATTTCCTCAAATACATCTTCAGGGATACCCTTCGTCTTATCCCAAATTGTTTTTAAGACGTTTTCCAGCTTGTTTTGTTCATCTTGTGTATTTGGGGGGCATCCTAAAAGAATGCGATTCTCTTCAAACCAATCCTCATAACAGGTTTTTCCAAGTGTGTCGATTCGTGGTAAGCTGATCGGTTTTTGGGGATGCCAATTTGTTAGGTTATCTGAAACTACAGTCTCGATTCCCCATTGAGAAGCGCGATCGCTACTATCAATTAAAAACATTAAAAGATAAAATTCGTTTTCCTGGTTTTTACTTACTTTTTCTATCAGCGGTTGCCAAAATTCTTGAATTAACAGAGAAATTCCTTCATAAATTTTATCGGTGTAAACCGCCATAATTAAATTTTCATTTTCCCAACGATGAAAAGCCCTTTCAACGCATTCTTTTGCCTTGGCTTTGCTTCCTAAACCTAAAGAGCGTGCTAATTCTTTCCACATCTTATCTGGATAAAACTCCTCGTAGTCTTCTTCCTCCTCGTAGTCTTCTTCAGGTTTCTTAGAAGATGTAGGTTTCGTTTTTTTAAAAGATGTAGGTTTCATAATTGGAATCAGATTATCAATCTGAATCTTATTCTCACTGTTATAAGGCTCTTTAAATTTCTGTTGTAATAAGCGATTAACTAACCACGTTTGCCCCCGTTTAGGTTTTCCTTTAATGATAAAAGCACCTGTTTTATATCTTTGCTTTCGCCAGTTTAAAAATTGCGTATATTGCTCACTATAGTTTAACTCAATTAAAACCTCTTTTAACTTGTTAACAACGTCGCTGTTTTTAGGATGATTTCTTGGTGCAGTACGACGAGTATCTACTTGAGAAAAGTCAAGGATATCGAAGAGATTTTTGTCTAATCCCAAATATTTTAATATCTGTACTGCATTATCTAGCAAAACATTTTTACCACGACGAAAGCGTTTGAGTGTAGATAATTCAATCTGGCATTTTTCAGCAATCTTAAAGTCGCTCATTCGGGTTGCCTTTTTTGTGGCCTTGTAAGCGGCTGTTAGCTTTTCTAACCCATCCTGAGTACATCCAATTCTAGGGTTTCCATCGGGTAGTTTGTCCATAGTCAATCAGTTTTTAGGGCAGATAGGGCAGATAGGGCATTTATTTATATTTCTGCATCTGATCTCGACTGCGAGAAATCATCAGGTTAATGTTGTTGATGTAAGCAGGAAAGAAAACAAAACAATCCAGCTTCACCGAACCTTGAAAACTGCATAGTGTCCGGCTTTCCACAAGAAAGCTGTCCCAGTGTAATGGGTTTGATCCACATGACTTAAGACAGCGCATATACCTATGAACAGCATAAAGCAAAACGTCTCTGATATATCCGTTACCACGGAAAAAGTCGCAACCCTTCCTAGTGTGGCAGAAGTTACCGAGCTTCTACAGGAGTTGTTGCCTAAGCCCTCTACCCTCGGACTTCAGATCCTCAAAGCCCTACTGCCCAAGGATCTCAGCTTGGTAGAAAACCGCGTCGAATACTCCGAAAAAGGTCACTACTTCTGGTGCCCCTTGCACTCAAACCCTTTCTTTGAATGTGGTTTGTGTTTATGGCCACCAGGTAGCGCCTCATTACCACACGATCACTATAATTCGATCGCGATCGTTGTGCCCCTTCACGGCGCGATCGAGCATACCCTCTACCATGTTAGCCACAATAAATTTTTCGTTTCTTCGAAAGAAGAAAGCCGTCAACTCTGGCCGTTTTTTGTCCAGAAATGGCAAATTCATAACGTGCGTAATGTATCGAGTGAGTGGGCAATCTCGCTTCACTGTTACTCGTGGCGGCGCGCTTCCTTAGAGCTCCTCACTGAGGATTAATACTTAATCTGGGAGCATCCGGTTTTTGTAAATCTGCCTCGGAGGGCGAAGCATTCGGATCATAAATTGTCGGTTTTGATTTATAGATTCTTCGCCCCTCGGAGGGCGAAGCATTCGGATCATAAATTGTCGGTTTTGACTTATAGATTCTTCGCCCGAATGCTTCGCCCCTACAAATCTATGCAAAACAAATTAGGAGGTTTTAATTATGTCTTGCCCCCAGGATTTTGATGGCAAACAGCGCTGTCATATTACCGCGCACCCCGATCACCCCGATCAGCATTTTTGCTGTTTCTGCAACAAACCCGTCCGATTTGTAAATGAGCCCGATAATTCCTTGGGAGTGTGGTTTTTCTTATTCTTCATCGCGGCTGTTATCGTTTTTGTGACTTTACCACAGAGCAATAATGACAAGACAAAAAAAACGAGTTTTTTGGAGTCTCCTCAATATGCTTTATCCCCTCGAAAATGAGCCGCGTCACTCAGCCCGTGTCTCTTTTTTTCCCAAATCCAAGGAAAAATCGCTGATGCGGTTGTCGATAAACAACGTTACACCAACGATTGATTGAAAATACCATGACTAATATAACATACAACGGCACAGAAACGAGCCCTATCACCTCCGATTCTGCTCAAAAGTGGAACTGCGCGATCGCGCTTCAAATCCCGATTCTGTTTTCCTTTGCCTTTATCGTGTCGATCGCGCAGATTTTAAAGGCTATCAAGCTCCTGTCTACATTGTTTGGAGGTTGTCGCGTGTGGGTAGAAGCGGGAACCTGGATTAATAATAAGGGACATCTTGTTTGGGACCTCAATGTGTGGGTTCAGTCTTCCATGACGGGGGAAAACTTTGATTTGCATTGTCACACAGTCAAGGAATTCTCCACGCAAATGTGTCAAAAACTTCGCCAAGAGGCAGTGGTTTTGGAAATTAATAACAAGGACATTTTCTTGTTATTCTAATCTCACCTCCCGATCGCGCTGAATCTTTAGCAAACAGCGCGATCGCACTTTTGCCGATAATTCA
>JBEDKD010000113.1:0-4300 GCA_041172365.1 Cyanobacteriota bacterium
ACCGCCCGGGTAGTTAAGTCGTGGGGTGGGGGCGGGTTTTTATAATTTGTCTTTGGGGCTCAAAGATAAGGGTGAACCCGCCCCTACAAAATCTGTCCTAATAGCCTTGGCAGTTGCTATATCATTGGGAGGGAGCAACACCTCCGAGAGCCGCGCCTTTCATCCCCTCGGATTTATTCGGGGGTAAGTCTTCCAACCAAAAATTCAACCCGCGCAGGCGGGTTTCCTCTGTGTAGCCGCGGTTTCAACCGCTTCCAACCAAAAATTCAACCCGCGCAGGCGGGTTTCCTCTGTGTAACCGCGGTTTCAACCGCTTCCAAGCAAAAATTCAACCCGCGCAGGCGGGTTTCCTCTGTGTAGCCGCGGTTTCAACCGCTTCAAACCCTTTATCTGGTTTAAATGCGTCAAAGCTTAAACACCTAAAACCTCACACCTCTACGGCTCCGCACTTTATCTAAATTTCCCGTGGGAATAGACGCGATTAATTGTTTAGTATAATCGGTTTTGGGAGTATAATAAATTTGCGAAGCTTTGTCAATTTCCTCGATTTTTCCTTTATTCATTACCATGATGCGATCGCTCATAAATTTCACCACACTTAAATCGTGAGAAATGAAAATATAAGTTAACCCAAATTCATTTTGTAACTCCTTCAATAAATTTAAAACCTGTGCCTGTACCGATACATCTAAGGCCGAAACCGATTCATCACAAATAATAAATTTGGGATTTAATGCCAAAGCGCGAGCAATACAAATTCGCTGTCTTTGTCCCCCGGAAAATTCGTGGGGATAACGACGCATCAAATCCGGGTTTAATCCTACTCTTTCTAATAAATAAGCTGCACGATCGCGCTTTTCATTGACACTCTTCTGAGGTTGATGAATCACTAAAGGCTCCATCACCGCGTCCCCGATGGAAATACGCGGATCAAGGGAACTAAAAGGATCTTGAAAAATGATTTGCATCTCACGACGCAAAAAGCGTAATTTGCGTTTATACTCCTGTTGTGGACGATAATTTGCCCAGATCCATTTCGAGGTTTTACTCGGAGGTGTCACTTCTTCCCCTAGAAAAAACACCTTTCCTGTGGTGGGTGGAATTAATTGCAATAATGCTCTCGCCAAAGTTGATTTACCACAACCCGACTCACCCACTAAACCTAATGTTTCCCCCTCATAAACATCAAAAGAAACATTATTAACCGCCATCAAAAAACGCTTCATTTCCCCAAACATTCCCTTGAGGGGAAATCCTACTCGTAAATTTTCCACTTCTAACAATTTTTTTGTCTGAGGTGGTGACGGGTGATTAATAACTGGGGACTCCTGCATCAATTCTGGAGCCGGATTATTTTTTTCTCTGATGCTAAATTCCCCAGGAGCCGTTTCAATCACATCCATAAAATCCGCGATCGTTGCTAAACGCTCCACTTGTCGATCTAAAGGCGGACGACACGCGAGTAACCCTTTGGTATAGGGATGTTTAGGTTGCGTAAAAATATCGAGAATATCCCCTTTTTCCACTATTTCACCTTGATACATCACCGCGACAGAATCGGCAATTTCGGCAATAATACCTAAGTCATGGGTGATAAACATCATCGCCATTCCCCTAGAGTCTCTTAATTCCCTTAAAAGGTCTAAAATAGTCGCTTGTACCGTCACATCTAAGGCCGTTGTGGGTTCATCAGCAATTAATAAAGTAGGATTACAAGAAATAGCTATAGCAATCATTACCCGTTGTAATTGTCCCCCTGATAACTCATGGGGATAACGGTTTAACATGGCTTGTTTTTGATGATTGATATATTGTGTCGGGGTGCTATAACTAAGATTAGATTCAGCCTCACCCCTACTTTTTTCAGAAGTTTCTCGATATTCTTCAAAATATCGTTCTTGTAGGAGTGTATCACTAGGTAAAAGCTTAACTTCTTGTAATAATGATGCCGCTTGACGACGCGCTTCCGATTGAGAGATTTTTTGATGTTGACAAATGGCTTCGGTTAACTGAAAACCAATGGTAAAAACCGGATTGAGGGAAGTCATCGGCTCTTGAAAAATCATCGCGATTTGGGAACCCCGATATTGTTGTTTATCGGTTTCCGATAAAGTCAATAAATCAACGGGTTTTCCCTCATTCCCCACCCCAGAAAACCAAAGTTCACCATTAATTTTACTAAAACTTGGTAATAATCCCATTGTCGCGAGGGCTGTTACCGACTTTCCTGAACCCGACTCCCCCACAATGCCTAGAGTTTGACCCCGTTTCACCGCAAAGTCAATCCCCTTCACCGCGTTAATTACCTTTTCATCCGTAGCAAATTCAACCCGCAGGTTGCGAACCTCTAACACCATTTCAGTCATATCAATTTTTGATTTTTGGATTTTGTGTCAAAATTTAAGCGTTTGATTTGGGAATCTGGTTTCTCGGTAAATTTTAATTATAGGACCTAGGAGGATACGCGAGACGTTTTTGAGGGATCGGGGGAGTTTATCAAGATCCCGTAACGGGATAGAGATTTTCGGGAGAAAATCCGCGCCCATTTTATCAAAAAAAAATTTGATAATAAACCGTTTTTCGTCAAAACGTGATATTATAGAATTGATCCCTTAAAGAACAAGTCTGACCTGTATCGGAATAAGCCGATCTTCTGTGCCCGGAGATCGCGCCAAAAATTAGCCCTCGGAAAAAACCATTTGGGTTTAAGATCAAAATAGAATTTGAGAAAGAATGAGGGCAAATCCAAAGTAAAATGGGTCAAAGCTTGTCCCATGAATCAAAGAAACCCCGATAGAAAATAGGTAATATCCGAAGTTTCGGCACTCCATACCCCGATGGGAAGGCCTCTCTCGGATCAAGAATGGAAGAGATATTTCCAGTTGATCAGGAACTTAAGCCCTGCAAAATGCTTCAAAACCAGTGAGCCTCAGTGCTCTAAGTGAAATTGTACCTACATACTTAAGTAGTTAACATTATGAATACCATAACGAATTTTTCCCCATCGCGTCTGAGTCGTCTATTCTCTCAATCACTCCTCCTTGGCGCGCTCTCCCTCACAGGGGTAGTTACCGGAGTTATCCCCAGTTTGTCAGGAGAGTCTTTAGGATTGACTTTTAGTACCACCGCGATCGCGCAAGATGTCAGTAATGAGGAAATTACCAACTATGCCCGTGCTGTCTTGGCAATGGAACCCCGACGTCAAACCGCGTATAATGAGATTAAGGGAATCGCGGGTAATGTTCCCCCTGTTGTCTGTAATGAAACCAAGAAAATTAACACACTTCCGGGTGAGATTCGTGGTATCGCGGTAAATTACTGCTCCCAAGCTAAAAAGATTATTGAAAATAATGGATTAACTGTTTCTAAATTTAATTCCATTACGCTACTTCAACAAGCTGATCCTACCCTGAAACAACGCATTCAAGCCGAGTTAATTCGTTTACAAGGTCAATAGCAGAGAGATGATAGGGCGAACGTGAGATTGAGTAACACGATTTTTACCCATTTTTAGCTCTCTCTATCTCTCCCTCTTTTCTCTTGTAATTTCCCTGTGCAAGTCTCCCAAGTTTTTATTTTTGGGAGCAGGGATTTCGTACTTATTTTGAGTAGTTTAATGTGATGAATTTTCAGGGATAAAACTTCATAATGATAGTGACTGTAACCCGACAATTACCCACGGATTCTAATGCTCTTGTTAATTTAATATTACCCTTGACCGCGTGGGAACGTACTCGCAGTCGTCATCGTTTTGAAACTGATACGGGAGATATTGTTAATGTTTCTTTACCGAGAGGAACGGTTTTACACGATCGCGCTTTATTACAATCCGATGATGGTTCTTTTTTAGTCCAAGTCATCGCGAAACCGGAACCCGTTTTTACCGCGATCGCGCCTTCTCCCCATTTATTATTAAAAGCCGCGTATCATTTAGGCAATCGTCACGTCTCTGTGGAAATAGCCCCCCATTATTTAAGATTATCACCGGACTCGGTTCTCAAGTCTATGTTAGAGCATTTAGGTTTAGAAGTAATAGAAGAAATCGCGCCTTTTCAACCCGAAACTGGTGCCTATTCACATCATTAAAATAAGAAAGAAGGAAGAAGGAAGAAGGAAGAAGGAAGAAGGAAGAAGGAAGAAGGAAGAAGGAAGAAGGAAGAAGGAAGAGAAGAATTAATTAAACACAAAGGCACAGAGGGCACAGAGGAAGAAGAAAGAAGGAAGAATTAATTAAACACAAAGGCACAAAGGCACAAAGGAAGAAGGAAGCCCAATCCCCATTACCCAATCCCCAATCCCC
>JBEDKD010000114.1:0-4556 GCA_041172365.1 Cyanobacteriota bacterium
GGGGACTGGGGATTGGCTAATAGGTAATAGGTAATGGGTAAGTAGGGGCGAAGCATTTGCGCTTAAATCTTAGCCACTAACTGAAAAGTTATATAGGCAAATGCTTCGCCCTACTCGTTATTTATACCTAATCCGAGGGGAGCACGATCGCGCTCAATATTATTATTAATCAACCGGACTTGATCAGGACTTATGCACTCCAACCAAAGAAACCGGGTTTCTGCCAGTTATCTATTGCTTCAAATGACAATTTTTGCTTAAGAAACCCTGTTTCTGGGTAAGGACTATTTAAGAAAAGTTAATTTTTATGAAAAAAATGGTAGAAAAGTATCCCCTCATGTCAACACTTAAATTAAATGTGCATATTACAAAGCAAACCTATTATAAACTGTGATGGAACTGGAATGTTTAGCATTAGGGGTAGGTCATCATGATGAAGGTATCTGTCTGCTCATGCGGATGGGCACTCACCGCATTCTCTTAGACTGTGGAATTGACGACATTTCACCCCTATTAAAAGAAACTGAAGAGACATCACCCCTGGACTTCGTATTGGTGAGTCACGCTCATCCCGATCATGCTAAAGGGTTATTATCCCTCAATCAACAATTTCCCAATTTACCCATTTACTCCAGTGAAGTAACAGCCCGACTCCTTCCCTTAAACTGGGTAGAATGGGAGTCTCAATCACTTTCTCCCTTTTGTCAAACCTTACCCGAAAATATACCCATTGAACTTAAAAAGGGCTTAACCGTACAATTATATCCCGCGGGTCATTTACCCGGAGCATCGGCCTTTTTGCTTACTTATAAATCACCCCAACGCACTTATACTGTATTATGGACCGGAGACTTTTTCCTCTCCAATTGCCGTTTAGTCGAAGGCTTACCTTTAGGGGAATTACGCGGCATAAAACCCGATGTTTTAATTATAGAAGGGAATTATGGTACCGCCCGTTATCCCCATCGCCGTCAATTAGAAAATCAATTTGCGGAACGAATTTATCAAGCCCTCGCGCAACAAAAATCAGTTCTTTTACCGACTCCCGCGTTAGGGTTAGGTCAAGAATTATTAATGTTGCTTCGCAGTCATCATTATTTTACCGGAAAAGACCTTGATATTTGGGTAGATGGAACCGTCGCGAGGGGATGTGATATTTACATAGAATTATTATCCCATTTTCCCACATCAGTCCAAAATTTTGCCCTACATCAACCTCTATTTTGGGATGAACGAGTCCGGCCTCGTGTACGACGATTATCCCCCACAGAAGCCCCTTCAGAAAGTGTGGGCGTAGCGCGATCGCGCCTAACAGAAAATCCCTGTATCGTCATTACCGATGAAACTACCCCTTGGGAGCACTATTTTACCCCAGAAGAAACCCAGAAATGGCTTGTGCTTCTGCCCCAAAAACCCGGAGGGAAACGAGAGTCAGAACTCCTATCACAAGAATGGGTAGAAACCTATCTTTTAGCCGAACATTGCGACGGCCCGGGGACCAATCAATTTATTCATAATATCCGCCCCCAACATATCATTTTTGTCCACGGTTCACCCACCTATTTAGCCGATCTGACCAACTTAGACGAATTACGGAACCGTTATCAATTACATACTCCCATATCGGGAACTCTAGTCGAACTTCCCATTGGCGACACCTTTGTGCAAACCGTCATCCCAGACACACAATATCAAGGAGAAATCGCGGAATTTGGCATGGAAGTTGCCATTAGTTTACCTAATGCCATTACAGCCGAACCCCGTTGGGCTAATTTTGCCGATACCGGATTAGTCGAAGCCCGTTGGCAAGGGGAAGAATTAGTATTAAGGGCCCTATCCCAGCGAGAAATCTTAACACAAGGGAGCGATCGGCCCTTTCCCAGTGATTTAGAATGCTGTGCCAATTGCCAACATTATCGCGGACAACGGTGTTGGAACCAATTATCCGCGTTATTTGGCTTTAAAGTAACACCGGATGGATTTTGTCCGGTATTTGAATCAATTCGCCCCTCCGGGTTTAACTGGGAAGGAGAATCGGAATCAGAAGACACCTGAATTATTCCAAATCAGAGGAGGGATTATGAATTTGTTCCGCTTCGGGACAATCATCCGAAACCAGCGGTTCGCAATTCCCCCTCATCACGGAGGCTAACTTTTGGCTAATTGCACCAATACTGTCGAGACGTACCATTTCCTCCCAGGAACTAATTTCATCTTCCTCATCCGTTTCGTAGCGAAATGTGACCAAATCTCCCTCTATATCCAAAAATCGAGCACGCTCAATCCAACGCTGCTGGTCGCGTAAGAATATACTTACCTCTCGACCATCACAACAGAGTTGATAGATTTTGCGTTGTAGCATTTTTTCTTTCTCCTGAGCAGTGGACAGCCCCACATTCCCTATATTAACCGATCATCTGGTATTTTTACGCGGTATTTTTTCCTCTACCGTAACAAACCGGAAATTTTCCTATACCCCTAGGGACACGGCAGTGCCGTTTCCTTTTGTGACAAAAATTTACAAAAAAAACAGACAAAACCCCTTGACATTAGCCATCATCTGTGTTTATCTGCCTGCATCGTGGTTAAATCAATTTCTGGGCCCACCTCACCAATGCCATGCCCATTGTTGTGGGAAAATAGAGAAAAAAGACACGATCGCGGCGTTGCCAAGTTGTAAAAATTACCTTAAAAGATTAGAGTTTTGTCGAGAAGGGAAAGAAAAACTTCGCCCCTTGGAGCATAGGAGAAAATGTCATGGTCTATGTAGAAAGCCGCTCACAACCATCAATATTAGATTTAGCACGTGATGGAAACTTTCAAGCCTTGAGTTATTGGATCAATAGCTTTCTCGGACCTGAAGGAATTTCGGCGCGTGTGGAAGAGGCTCATGCCGGCTGTTTACAAATTTTAGTAGAATTTCAGCGGGAACTAACCAAGGACATACTCTTGGCCGCCCCATTACGAGACGCGATCGTGCGTTTTATTTGTCATCAACTATGGAAACTAAACTCCCCTGTGTTTGAGGGAGTCCGTATTAAAGCTAGACTAGCCGGGACACCCGATATTCTCTGGAATCAATCCGTGCGTCTTGTCACTCCCGCCAACCGCGATCGTCGTCGTTCATCTAATTTATCACCGAACCAGTGGGGAGACTGGCTCAAATTTAAAACCTTACGCACCCTCCTCTTCATGGGTTCCTCCATCGCGTCCTTTGTCATAGGCTCTTGGGTAACATACCATGAAGCCATAGCATTACAACAGTCACAGACACCCTTCTCCGGGGGCTACAGCGCGATGGTGAGCCAAACACTAAAAGAGTCTGATACCGTCAAAGGGGCCCTAGAAACAGTACCCGTCATCAAACATAGTCAAGTCATTAACCCCAACGATCCCACCGTCACATTACTCTTTGGGGGAGATATCTCTCTGAGTAACACCTTAAAAGATATAGTAAACAAAGATTCGGAATTACCCTTGGGCAAATTACCAGAATATCGTCAAGCTGATTTAGCAATGGTAAACCTAGAGTATCCCCAGGAGAATCGCGATAACGCGTTGACAAATAAAGCCTCACAAGAGAAAGACTCAGAGGCCACAATAAAAATGTTAACCACCTCTGGAGTGGATCTAGTTAATCTCAGTAATAACCCCATAAACCAGAAATGGGAACCCGGACTGGTGGATACATGGGAACGCGTAAAAAAAGCAGGTATCATAACAGTAGGAGTCGGAAAAAATATGCAAGAAGCGCGACGTCCTCAAATTATTGAAGTGAAGGGAAAACGCATTGCTTATCTGGGTTATTCCGAAGCGGATCTTCGCGCGGGACAACCCTTAGAAAAAGCCGATCATGGATTATATCGGGAACGGATCGCGCAAGATATTGAAGCAATTAGAAATCAAGTTGATTGGGTTGTCATCAATTTTCATTGGGGAGTAGAATTAGCCAATTATCCCGCCGATTGGCAAATAGATTTAGCTCGTTTTAGCATTGATAAAGGAGCCGATCTCATTGTCGGTCATCATTCTCAAATGTTACAAGGGGCAGAAATTTATAAAGGCCGTCCCATCGTCTATTCCTTGGGTAATTTTATCTTTGGTAATTCCCAAAAAGACACAGAAACCGCGGTGTTAAAAGTATCCCTCAAAGACCGTAAGATGAAAGTAGAGTTTCTGCCCGTGGTGATCAAAGACTCTCAACCCAAATTAGTACAGGGAGAACAGGGAGAGAAAATTCTCAAACAAATTCGGCAAATTTCCAGTATTTTTGATCAACCCATGCACTCCCCTGTCATTTTGGAATCGCCTTTCGCCGCCAGAAAGATCGAGAAGGAAGAAGTCCCCCCTGTACAAATGCCTTTACAACTGAAAAACCCTCAATCGGAAGATCATGAAAAACCATCTTCCTCTCCAATGGTATCTCCGACAACAAAGATGCCCAGTTTACCCAATTTACCCAAACACCCCTCGAATACACCCTTATTTGGTCAACCCTTGGTCTCGCCTACACCCAGTCAAGGTTTCGCGAGTCCCTCTGTGTCTGCGCCCCTGCC
>JBEDKD010000115.1:0-9809 GCA_041172365.1 Cyanobacteriota bacterium
CCTTATAAGAATCCTGCTCTGTCTTATAAGTACGATTAAGATAGTCAGTCCGAACTGCTTTCCAGTCCACTTGATTAAATGTACCATCTACATAACTTTTATCAATAATTTGCCAAACTTCATCAACAAGTTCTTTTGGACTATCTGGAAAAGATGCTTTACCAAGATGAATACCTGCACCGGCCACCGCGACCGCGGTTAACATTACTGCTGTTGCACCTATAATTATTCCACGTTTTGATATAGTCATTTCTTTACACGCCACCAAAATACATTTTTTCATCCTTAGCCCAATTTAACACACACGATAGGAAGAGGAAGGAAGAAGGAAGAGGGAAGAGGGAAGAAGGAAGAGGGAAGAAGGAAGAAGGAAGAGGGAAGAAGGAAGAAGGAAGAAGGAAGAGCGGGCATTGCCCTTTCAGTCCTATATGCGAGGACTTCTGCTATGAGACAGGGGTTTTAACCCCTGGTGCAAGGGAGGGCTGTTTCATTTTCTGTAGGGGCAATCCCCCCGTGGTTGCCCCCGTGGTTGCTCCCCGTGGTTGCCCCTCGTGGTTGCCCCGATACCTGAAACCACCCTGCGGGTGCAAAGAAAGAAGGAAAAGGGGGGCATTGCGGTTTCAGTCCTCTTCAGAGGAATTTAGCTATAAGACAGGGGTTTTAACCCCTGGTGGAAAACGATCGCGCCATCCCTCTGTCTGCCTATCTCCTAGGGATCAACCCAGCGATCGTCGGCTTTAATGAGGTTAATTAACTCTTCCACACCTTTATCTTCGGGGACTTTTTTAATTTCTTCGCGCCCACGATACAAGGAAATATAACCGGGTTGTTTACCCACATAACCATAATCCGCGTCGGCCATTTCTCCGGGACCATTGACAATACACCCCATCACCGCGATATCTAACCCCGTCAAATGTTTAGTCGCTTCGCGGACTTGGTGTAACACTTCTTCTAAATTAAATAGAGTACGGCCACAGGAGGGACACGCGACATATTCCACCATTGTTTTTCGCAATCCCAGGGCTTGAAGGATGCTGTAACAAACGGGAATTTCTTTCTCTGGGGCTTCCGTGAGGGAGACACGAATGGTGTCCCCAATTCCATCTGCTAACAGTGTAGCAATTCCCGCGGTGGACTTAATTCGCCCATATTCTCCATCTCCGGCTTCGGTGACTCCCAAATGCAAAGGGTAGTCCATTCCGTTTTCATCCATGCGTTTCACCATGAGACGATAGGCGGCTAACATCACGGGAACGCGTGATGCTTTCATGGAGATGACTATGTTACGGAAATCTAGGGATTCGCAAATTCTAATAAATTCTAACGCGGATTGTACCATCCCTTCGGGGGTATCGCCGTAGGTAAATAGCATTCTTTCTGCTAAGGAGCCATGATTGACTCCTATTCGCAATGCCTTTCCTTGATCGCGGAGGGATACCACTAGGGGTTCTAGGGTTTCGCGGATTTTGGCCCCAATTTCTTCAAATTCTTCTTCACTAAATTCGACGCGATCGGCTCTCGGTTTTTCAAAGACGTATAAACCCGGATTAATTCTTACTTTATCAACGTGTTTGGCGACTTCGAGGGCAATTTTCATGCCATTGTGATGCACATCCGCGACTAGGGGGACGGCTTGATACGTTTCTATTAATTTTTCTTTGATTTTGGCAAGCGCGATCGCGTGGGCCATGCTGGGCACGGTGACACGGACTATTTCACAACCTATTTCATGTAAGCGACGAATCCCCGCGACTGATCCATCAATGTCGAGGGTGTCTTCGTTAATCATAGACTGGACGACGACGGGATTTGAACCACCGATAGTCACGTTTCCGACTTGCACGGGGCGGGTTTTGCGACGACGAATCGTAGTATCAAATTCGGGAGGCGTAGCAGGCGTTTGTGTGGGTTTGGGAAGGGTTTGCATAGCCAGACTCTTTTTATTTGTTTCTTTTGTAGATTGCCATAAAAGGTGTCACTTGAGATAAGTTTTGACAAACCCAGTTTCTTGAGGAAACCGGGTTTCTCTAATTAGGCTTTAGGCGCGGTTGATTGAATTGACTCTCGCTCATGGAGACGGGTAAACCATTGTCCTAATTTGAGATATTTTTGTTGCCATTCTTCTCCAAAACGTAGGTTATAATATCCTAGGGCGGAGACTGTCGCGATATCTACCACGCTGAAGGTATTACCTAATAAGTAATCTGAGTCTATTAATTGCTGATTAAACCAGGCTAATACGCGATCGATGGTTAATTGATTCCGTGAATTGGATAAATCAACACTGGGGTCACTTTTTAGCTTTTGATACCATAAAGTAATGGCATTATCGGCTAAAGTATCGGCTAATTCTTCCCACTGACGACTTTGTAAGTAGGCTTGTTTTTCACGGGGATATAAATTCGGATCGGGATAGGTTTCGTCTAAATATTCGATAATTAAGGTGGAATCCCAAAGGGTTGTTCCGTCTTCATCTACTAAAACTGGGACTTTGCCAATGGGGGAAATTTTCAGAAATTCTGGGCTTTTATTAATTATATCGGTTTCCCTCAGTTCTACTGCTAAATTTTTCTCGGCTAGTAAAATTAGCACTTTTCGGGCGTAGGGCGATCGCGCTGTATAGTAGAGTGTTCTTGTCATAAATTTAGCTAATATGGAGTTAGACAATTTTCTATTGTAATTGCTTTTAACCACAAAGGCACAAAGGAAAGTAGTAGGGGCGAAGCATTCGGGTAAAGAATCTATCGCTCAAAACCGATAATTGATAATCCGAATGCTTCGCCCTCACTAATCGTTTTTGCCAAATCGGGATGCTCCGGGTTTACCTGTATTATGGTTAGGTTTTCAAGATACCTGTGAACCCGCAATGACGATGTTACGACGGATCAAAAAGGCACTTTAAATACCCAATCTTGATAAGCAGAATCACGATTTTCGGTAATAGATGTCAATGTATCCCGTAATTTATTCGTGATCGTTTTTTCACCGGAAAAATGATAATTTTCTATTTGTTTAACGGGAGTAATTTTCGCAGCAGTACCACTTAAAAAGACTTCATCTGCAATTAATAATTCCGATTTATCTACGGGACGTTCGATAGTTTCAATCCCTAGATTTTTGGCAATGGTTAAAATACTATCCCTAGTAATTCCTTCCAAAATATCTTGATCTAAACCAGGGGTGATTAATTTGCCATTTCTGACAAGAAAAATATTCATCCCCGATGCTTCACAGACTTTCCCTTGGGAATTCATTAAAATGGCTTCATCAAACCCCGATTCTACGGCCTCTGTTTTGGCTAATGATGAGGTAATATAAGCACCGGAAATTTTACCTCTTAAGGGAAAACTACGATCTTCTTGACGATACCAAGAGCTAATTCGACAACTGACTCCCTCTGGGGATAAGTAATCTCCTAATTCTAATCCATACACCATGAAATCTTTTTCGATTTTGTGTAAACGGGGGGCGATTCCTAAATCTGATGTATAGACAAATGGCCGTATATAAAAAGATTTCGTGGGTTTATTCTTCTTAATAAATTCAATTAATACCTCTTGAATTTTACTGGCGGGTACATCATAGTGCAGAAATTTGGCACTTTGACTTAATCGTTGCGCGTGACGATCTAATCTAAATAGTAATACTTGGTTGGGATTTTCGGGATCGGGGATTCCTCGTAATCCTCCAAAGGCTCCTGTGCCGTAATGTAAGGCATGAGTCGCGATCGAAAGGGTGGCTTCGGCAAAGGGGACGAATTTATTTTGGAAGTACGCGATCGGTAAAAAGTTGTACATGAGTGTTTATTTTTTGTCTAAATCATTACTTGCTTCTTCGTAAGAAACTCATCCAGTTTTTTTTTCTGTGTGAGTCGCCATCTATTTTACCATAATAACTGTTTTTTGTTTCAATTTTCTCGAAATTGCTTATTTTGGGCAAGAGTGAAGACTTATCCAGAAACCGGGTTTTGTTACCAAAATAGTTTGTTAAAACCCTCTATTTCGGTTGAAAAACCGGTTTCTTTGGTGGACTATATCAAACCCTAAGACATTTCTAATGTTCTCACTAAAAATGCCCATTCATCGGCTATTTCTTCGATGATTTTAGTCGTGGGTTTTCCCGCACCATGCCCCGCGTTTGTTTCGATACGAATTAAGACGGGATTTTCCCCTTTATGTGCTTCTTGTAATGCCGCGGCAAATTTAAAACTATGGGCGGGCACTACGCGATCGTCGTGATCGGCGGTGGTGATCATTGTGGCAGGATACGCGATCGCGGGTTTTAAATTATGCAAGGGAGAATAGGCATAAAGGGCTTTAAATTCTTCGGGATCTTCGGGGGAACCATAATCAGAGGTCCATGCCCAACCGATGGTAAATTTATGGAAACGTAGCATATCTAAAACCCCTACGGCTGGTAATGCAGCCGCGAATAAATCTGGCCGTTGTGTCATGCACGCGCCTACTAATAATCCTCCATTACTTCCACCCGCGATCGCGATTTTTTTGGAGGAAGTATATTGATTTTCAATCAACCATTCTGCCCCCGCAATGAAATCATCAAAAACGTTTTGTTTCTGAAGTTTTGTCCCGGCTTGATGCCATTCTTCGCCATATTCACCACCACCTCGAATATTGGCAACCGCGTAAACTCCCCCTAATTCCATCCAGACTAAAAGACTGACAGAAAAACTGGGAGTTATGGAAACGGCAAAACCACCATAGGCATAGAGATAAGTGGGATTATTGCCATCCAGTTTTAACCCCTTTTTATGGGTGATAAACATAGGGATTTTTGTGCCATCTTTACTAGCATAAAATACCTGTTGTGTTTCGTAATCATCGGGGTTAAAATCTACCTTGGGTTGACGATAAATTGTGCTGGTATCCGTTACCATATCATAACGATAAATGGTATTTGGGGTAGTAAAACTGGTGTAACTATAAAAGGTTTCGGTGTCGTGACGTTTGCCCGCAAATCCCCCCGCGCTTCCGATGCCCGGTAACGCGACTTCACGCAGAAAAGTTCCATCCAAATTGAAGATTTTAATCTCGGTTTTGGCATCTTTTAGATAGGAGGTGACAAATTGATTATTGAGAATCCCAACACCTTGTAAAGTTTCCACCGCTTCTGGAATAATTTCGGTAAATGCTCCTTCATTGCTTCCCTGACTGAGGGGTGACTTAGGGGGGTTATTGATATTAATGGAAATCACACGACTACGGGGAGCATCTAAATCTGTTTCTAACCAAAATAGAGGTCCGTCATTATCAATGAGACTAAAATTAGCCTCAAATTCATTGATTAATTCGATAACGGGTGAGTCTGATTTAGTTAAATCTTTATAAAAAAGGAGATTTTTGGGATCTGTCCCTCGCCAAATCGAGATAATTAAATAATTCCCATCTTCGGTAACAAAGCCATTAAATCCCCATTCTTTTTGATCGGGACGCTCATAAATTAAAATGTCCTCAGCTTGAGGTGTTCCTAATTGATGATAAAATAGTTTTTGGTAGTAATTAACATCCTCTAGTTTTGTTTGTTGATTGGGCTCATCGTAGCGACTATAAAAGAATCCTTTATGATCATGAGTCCATGATGCACCGGAGAATTTGATCCATTTTAAATGATCGCTTAAATCTGCTCCGGTTTCAATATCACGCACTTTCCATTCTTGCCAATCGGAACCGGAAATTGATAAGCTATATGCCATAAATTTGCCATTTTCACTAATGGAAATTCCGGCTAATGCTACGGTACCATCTTCTGATAGGGTATTGGGATCAATCAATACTTTGGGTTCGTCATCTAGGGATTTTAAGGTGTAAAGCACTGCTTGATTTTGTAAGCCGTCATTTTTATAATAAAAATAGCGATCGCCTTCTTTAAAAGGGATGCCATATTTTTCATAATCCCAAAGTTGAGTCAGACGTTGTTTGATTTTATCGCGTGCCGGAATTTGATTAAGATAGGCAAAGGTGACTTGATTTTGTGCTTCTACCCACGCTTGAGTTTCTGGGGTGTCGGGGTTTTCTAACCAACGATAAGGATCGGCTATTTTTACACCATGATATTCGTCAATTTGATCGACTTTTGCTGTGGTAGGATAAATTAATGATTCCATTTGGATATGTTTCCAGTATTGGGATAAGTGACAAATTATGAGAAACCGGGTTTCTTTGGTGCGCGACTCAGGTTAATGGTTTATTTGCCATTACAATACCTTTACCTTTTCGGAAAAATGGCTTGATTCGTAGGTTGGGTTGAGGCTCTAAAGCCAATATTTTTGTTGGGTTTTGCTACGCTCTACCCAACCTACACCCAACTGAAAAAGTCGGTTGGGTTGAGGCTTCAAAGCCGATACCTTTGTTGGGTTTCGCTACGCTCAACCCAACCTACACCCAACCGACAAAAAATGGCGAAGGTATTGCTATTACAAACCCGCTTTCTAGTGTAGCGCGATCGCGTTTTTTTTGTAAATGGGAGCTATCCTCTAAATTTCAGGGAGTTGATTAATCTTCATAATACTCACCATCCTCTCTTCTGCGAGGAAATAAGTAATTCCGGTTGCTGGTGGAGGGGGCTGGTTTTTCGGAGGCAATTTTTTCGATCGTAATGCGCCAAGTCCCCCCATCAATATTGTCGGTAATACTATCGGGCAATCTAAATTTTTCACCCGTTTTTAATTCTATTTCATAAGTCACTTGGATGAGTTTTCTTTTCATTTTTGTCCTCACGCAAATAATCGTTAATATTTAGACGGCTCTATCAAAAATTAAATGCAGTACGGGCACAGCCGCGGCACAAAATCCCATAAATCCCATTAGCCCAAATAATAACCCATAAAGAAGGGCTTGATCGCCCTTATCTTTGGTGAATTGTACGATGAAATAACAGTAACCATAACAAGCAAAGAAGAAAATGACAATGAACGCGGTAAAATAATATTGCATAAAAATTCCCTTGAGTTTAGTTAGGAACACGATCGCGCCTTTGTAATTCTATCGTAATTTGCTAAGATTGTTAATAGATATTTCAAGGAATCTTGATGTTAACTACTCTCTCTCTTACCCCAAATCAAATTGCCTCTGGGTTTCACGCGCTTTCCGATCCCCTCCGCGTGCAAATTTTGGAACTTTTACGCGAGCAAGAATTGTGTGTCTGCGAATTGTGCGATCGCCTTTGCGTGCCCCAATCTAAACTTTCTTTCCACCTCAAAACCCTTAAGGAAGCCGCGATCGTCCGTAGTCGTCAAGAAGGTCGTTGGATTTATTATAGTCTTAATCTTGCCCAATTTCTCGCCCTGGAAGAGTACCTCGCGCAATATCGCCGTCTTAGTACCCTCCTCCCGGCGCGCCCCTGTCAATAACTCCACTCCATCAATATTTCTTAATCAATTTTCCACTTAATTTAACTTTTTTTCGGTTGACTCATCAATTTTTTTTGATATGATGGAAGTCAACCCCCAGGGGTAAGGCTGATTGATTCTGCCACAGCCCCCTGAGCCAAGAGTCCCTGACTAATCTCACTAATAGAGAAAGTGAGTGAGATTTAATTACACTTTGTATAGCGCAGTGAAAACGCAGGGGGAAGGGATCGCGAGGGGACAGTGGAAGAGTGCGCGATCGCGTGTTGTATTTGCTCACAGAAAAAACAGAAGGAGATGTATTATGTCAACACTGAAAACTCATGTCGCCCTTAATGTCAGCAACATCGAAAAATCGGTGGAATTTTATCACGCGATGTTAGGGGTAACACCTGTGAAAAATAAGGGAGATTACGCGAAATTTGATCTCACGAATCCACCTTTAAATTTAACCCTAAATCTTAGTAAGGAAATTAAGTCGGGTGGAGCCTTATCTCATTTAGGCATTCAGGTAGAAAGTAGTGAAGATGTCAAAGCCGCGATCGAGCGTTTTCAAGCCGCGGGTTTAACATTAGAAGTGGAAAATAATACCGAATGCTGTTACGCGTTACAGGATAAAGTATGGGTAACAGATCCCGATGGCAACCGATGGGAAATTTTTGTTGTCAAAGTCGGCGATACCTCCCCAGAAAAAAATATTAATTCTCCCGTTACCGCGATCAAAACTTGTTGTGCTTAAGGAATGGAAATTAAATAACTTGACTGTTGGGTTGGTAGTTTCGCCCTTATGTGCGCCAAAGCAGGCAAGATGCCTGCACTACTTTATTAATTTTTCATTCCTAAGAAGAAGCAAAACAGCTTTTTTGTATTATTGACAAAGGTAAAAAATCCATGAAACTGAAACGCATTGCCCAACAATTATCATTTCTCGATCGTTATCTTACCCTATGGATATTTCTCGCGATGATTATAGGGGTATCCATCGGTTATTTATTTCCGGGGGTAGAAGGATTTATCAATCAATTTCAAGTAGGGACTACTAATATCCCTATTGCCATTGGTTTAATTTTAATGATGTATCCACCCTTAGCCAAAGTACGATATGAAGAATTAGGAGATGTCTTTCGCGATACCAAAATATTAGGGTTATCCTTAATCCAAAATTGGATTGTTGGTCCCATTCTCATGTTTATCTTAGCCCTAGTCTTTCTACATAATTATCCTCAATATATGGCAGGATTAATTATGATTGGATTAGCCCGTTGTATCGCGATGGTAATTGTTTGGAGTGATTTAGCTAAGGGCGATCCCGAATATACCGCGGGTTTAGTGGCATTTAACAGTATTTTCCAAGTCTTGTTTTATAGTGTTTATGCCTGGTTTTTCATTACCATTTTACCGCCGATATTTGGATTGAAAGGCAGTGTGGTATCGATCACCATTGGGGAAATTGCCCTAAGTGTGTTTATTTATTTAGGGATTCCTTTCTTAGCCGGATTTTTCACTCGTTTTTTCTTAGTCAAAGCCAAAGGGAAAGAGTGGTATCACCAGAAATTCATCCCCAAAATTAGCCCTTTAACTCTGATCGCGTTATTATTTACCATCGTTGTCATGTTTAGTTTAAAGGGTAATTTAATTGTCCAAATTCCCAAAGATGTAATCCGCATCGCGATGCCTTTAATCGTCTATTTTATCGTCATGTTTTTAGTAAGTTTTTACATGGCATGGCGGATTAAGACGGATTACGCGAAAGCTGTCAGTTTAGCATTTACCGCCGCGAGTAATAATTTTGAATTAGCGATCGCGGTGGCGGTTGCCGTCTTTGGCATTAACTCAGGAGCCGCCTTTGCCGCGGTGATTGGGCCCTTAGTCGAAGTCCCTGTCTTGATGAGTTTAGTTAATGTCGCATTCGCGATCGAAAAGAAGTATTTTAAACCTTCTTATCATCCTGTTTATTAATAATATTAGGACGAGTAACGCAGAAACAATGTAGTGAGTTTTCCTAATTTTAGGGATGGCAAAAAGGGGGATTTCCTTGAAACACTAAGGCACTAAGACACTAAGATTTGCTCTTGATTTGAGGGAATTTTATTGAAACACTAAGGCACTAAGACACTAAGATTTGCTCTTGATTTGGGGGAATTTCATTGAAACACTAAGGCACTAAGACACTAAGATTTGCTCTTTATCTGGGGGAATTTCATTGAAACACTAAGGCACTAAGACACTAAGATTTGCTCTTTATCTGGGGGGATTTCATTGAAACACTAAGGCACTAAGACACTAAGATTTGCTCTTGATTTGAGGGAATTTTATTGAAATACTAAGGCACTAAGACACTAAGATTTGCTCTTGATTTGGGGGAATTTCATTGAAACACTAAGGCACTAAGACACTAAGATTTGCTCTTGATTTGGGGGAATTTCATTGAAACACTAAG
>JBEDKD010000116.1:0-12141 GCA_041172365.1 Cyanobacteriota bacterium
AGGCCTGTCTGTTTGGTGGCAATTATATGGGCGAACCCGCCCCTACAGAGATAATAGGGTGGGGATGGGGCGTTTTTTTGTCCTAACCGTCTTGGCGGGTGCTATATCATAAATCTTAGTGTCTTAGTGCCTTAGAGGTAATATGATAAATCTTAGTGTCTTAGTGCCTTGGTGATAATATAGCACTTCTGGGATAGAGGAGGTATTCATAAATTCCCCCCCTTTTCTCTGTAGAAAAAAAGGGGGAAATTGCTCCTAAAATGGGATCGGATCATCCCCAGAACCCTCTATATCATCAGAGGAATAATCGGAGTCTGAGGGTATATTACTTGGTGTCGGAGATTTTGTCACACGACTGCGAGAGTCTAAGGGGACAACATTACTGGGAGGATGGGAATGAGTCGCGGGGGGTTTTCCAGTAGTTGCTACTGTCGTGTTTGTCATGGGTGAAGTCATGGCATCTCGCAAATTATAAATTCTTTGCACTGTTAATTCCGCCCGTTTTTCCTTAAATCCTTCCGGGCGTTCAATTGTCATCATATTTAAACGACCTTCTAATAATACGCGATCGCCCTGATGATACTTTTCATGAATTTCCCCAGCCACATTACCCCATCCGATAACTTTTAAAGTCCCCGGAGGATCTTGAGGCCCAGGACCGGGAAATTGTACTAACATTTCCGTCAATTGTGTTTGCGTATCTTGAGTATAACGCAACTGCGGTTCTTGAATAATCTCCGCCATTAAAATACAGCTATTCATGGTTGTCTTTGCGTTTTGTCCGAATAATAATGAAGAAAATTAACGCGACAATAATTAATCCTGAATTATTAAAGACGGCTCGTTAATTCCCTAGATTCATTATTACTCATAAGTCACTTTTTCGCAACTAACTATGAAAAAAACTCCCAATTTCTCAAGGTTAGATTACCCATGATTTCGGTAAATTCACCGAAAATAGGTATCTTATTCCTGATTTTTTCGAGATTTATTTCAGTCTAAAGATAGAAATCATTTTTTTCTAAAGTGTAAACAAAATCTGCCACTAAATTGCTATATTGAATCAAAGTTTCTTCTACCCAAACTTCACTGTAACTATTGGCAACAATATGAACAAGAGGCTCTCCGGCATCAGGCAAGATCAAAACCCAATTATCATCAAAACCATCAAATATTTTCACCCCATCCATCAATTCTAATTTCTCAGGAGAATGACTTTCTACTAAATGACGCATGAGAGAACCTTTCACGGTCCAAGGACAACGTACTGTATGAATACGATGGGTTATTTTGGGTATATCTGCCTTGATTTCCCCTAGCGATCGCTCTTGTATAGTCAACATTTCAATAATTTTGGCAATACAAAACATCGCGTCAAAACCCGGATTTAACTGAGGGAAAATAAAGCCCATATCCCCACTCCCTCCTAACACCACATTAGAATAACTGCGACAAGCTTCCATTAACGCGGTGGGGTTGGCTTTCGTGCGAATCACTCTCGCTTCATAACGAGACGCGATCGCTTCTACCGCGGAAGAAGCATGAACAGGAATCACCACAGTCCCCCGTGGTGAAGCCGTTAACATTAAATCCACCATCACCGCGGTTAACAATTCACTCCGAATTAAAGCACCCGTTTCATCCACTAAAATTAATTGTTCGCCATTGGCAGACACTTGCACCCCAAAATTAGCCTGAAGAGCATTGACAACTCGCCCTAATTGGTTTAGTAATTGTTCCCTTTCTTTCTGAGTCAGAGATGTCTGACTCAAACTGGCATTTAAAACCACCGCGTCGCAACCAAATTTTTCCAAAATTTGCGGTAAAAGAGCCCCAGAAACCGCATAAACATAATCAATGACAACCTTAGATGTACTATAACGAATTGCCTCCGTATTCATGTGTTTTTCAAAGGCTTCACTATAAATATCTAACCCCTGAGAGATAATGGTAACATTACCAATTTCAGGAATTTGAGCGCGTCGGAAATCCTCCTTAAAATAAGCCCCTTCTATTTTTTTCTCGATCGTCTTTGAGATATTAATACCTTTGGCATCAAAAAACTCAACTAAAATATGATCCGTGCGATCGGGTGATATGCGAATATGAATGCCCCCCGCGACTCCCAAAGTAGGCGCGACAGTCCGTGCAATGGGAATAGCAGTAGCTTCAAAATTAAGAACATTAACACCGACAGACATCAAACCCGCGATCATCGAACGAGAAACCATACGAGCAATACTACGTTGATCGCGGGAGACAGAAACCGTTACCCCAGGTTTTAAAATAGAACCATAGGCCGCGCCTAATTTGACCGCGAATTCCGGCGTAATTTCGACATTAGCTAACCCTTGCACTCCCCTTTGACCAAATAAATTACGTTTGGCCTGTTCTCCCCAAATTAAATTAGTATTTAATGTGGCTCCTGACTCAATGGTTTTAGAAGGCCAAATTCGCACATTAGGGCCTATTTGAGATTCTTCTCCCACCGTTGATAAAGAACCCACAACCGCGCCTTCTAAAACATGAGCTCTGCGGGCGACTCGTGCGCCTCTACAAATAACACAAGCCCGTAAATGGGCATCTTCTCCAACGATCGCGCCATTCCAAATAATAGGACGTTTTAAATTAGCATCAGCACCAACAGTAACATTATCTCCGACGACAGTCCCCGCGTCAATTTGAACACGCGCTCCAATCCAACAATTATGACCAATTAAAGCTGGGGCTTCAATACGAGTAGAAGGATCAATAAATGTATTACGGCCAACCCAAATTCCGGGTTTTAATTCATCATAAGCAAATTCTACTTTAACCTGGCCTTGGAGAGCATCATATTGAGCTTCTCGATAAACATCTAAATGACCGATATCACACCAATAACCATCAGCAATATAACCATACATCGGTTCATCTTTTTCCAAAAGTAAGGGAAATAAATCTTTAGAAAAATCACATTCTTGATTAGGGGGTAAATAGTCTAAAACTTCCGGTTCTAAGATATAAATACCCGTGTTAATAGTATCAGAAAAAATTTCACTAGAGGAAGGTTTTTCCAGAAAACGACGAATGCGGTAATGCTCATCAGTAATAACAACACCAAATTCCATCGGTTCAGGAACACGAGTCAAAACAAGAGTAGCTTTAGAGTGGTGATCATAATGAAATCGAATCGCGGCATTTAAGTCAAAATCAGTGATACTATCACCGCTAATTACCAAAAAAGTTTCATCCAATAATTCCGCGATATTTTTGACACATCCCGCGGTTCCTAAAGGTTTATCTTCTTCTACCGCGTAGGTCATCTGTACCCCAAATTCATTTCCATCTTGGAAATATTCGCGCATGATATCGGGCAAATAGTGGAGAGTGGCAATAATTTCAGTAATGCGATGCCGTTTGAGTAAAGCAATGATGTGTTCGGCAATAGGGGAATTTAAAATGGGTACCATTGGTTTCGGTAAGTCGCAGGTGAGAGGTCTCAACCGCGTTCCCGATCCACCAGCCATTAGCACTGCTCGCATAAGTCCTCCTTGGGTGGATAATGCTAGGGCTGTTGAGCCCATCACAATTTGAGGCCGAAAAAATAGACCCCCTCTATTTTAACTGATTCGGACTCTCCTAGTTCGTGAGCTAAGGTACGCGAAAAAACATCACCCCCATTGGTAATTGAGGGGAGATTGTTAGTTAAAATGGGAAAAGTGACAAGAGCCGAATTTAATTGCTTACTTAGGGGTTTGATGCAATGAGTACATTATTGGCATTAGGGTTACTAATTGGTTATGGTGTCGGAATTTGGAAGTTTTGGACGGGGTTTGAGCGAACCAACTTTTCTAAGACTTTTCAAAATCGTCTGGTGTTGTCCCTGTTATGGCCCGCGTTGATTTTTCAAAAGTCTTATCGCCAAAATTTTACTAAAGCTCTTAAGGGTTCCTCGCGACGGTATTAAGTTATGTCAAAGAAATCTCAACCGATTACCCAAGGTGGGGCCGCCTGGTTTACGAATTCTGCTCCGGGGTGGCGCGATCTACTATCTCAAGTCGTAACTCGCTTTAACCGCGAATATCGGGGTGAGGTGTTGGAAGTTCCAGAAGAGATGGAAACAATGCCCATTTTTCATGAGTTGGTCGCGGGTACTCTTCACTCTAAGACGGCTTCTCCTTTTTGGGAACTGGCTAAACCCCAAAAAAATCACCGCGTTTTAGATATTGGCTGTGGAGTTAGTTTTTTGGTTTATGGTTGGCGAGAATGGGAGGCTTTGTTTTATGGTTTAGATATTAGTGAAGTTGCCCAACTTGCTTTGAATACTCGTGGTCCTCAGTTAAATTCTAAGTTGTTTAAGGGGGTGCAATTGGGCGCGGCTCATCATTTAACCTATGAGCCGGCTTTTTTTGATCTCGCGATCGCGACGGGTTTTAGTTGTTATTATCCCCTTGAGTATTGGAAATTAGTCTTAGGGGAAGTGAAGCGGGTATTAAAACCGGGTTCCTCTTTTGTCTTTGATGTTTTGAATCAGGAAAAACCTTTGGCAGAAGATTGGGCAATTTTGGAAACTTATCGCGGTTCTGAGGTGTTTTTGGAGTCCTTACAAGATTGGGAAACTTTAATTAAAGATTCTGGTGCCAAGATTCTCAAGCGTAAAGAGGGTGAGCTATTTTTTTTATATAAGGTGCGATGGTAATGGGGATTGGTGACTGGGGATTGGGTAATTGATAATTGTTAACATTCTTCCTTTCTTCCTTAATAGGTGGTTTGGGAGTAGGTTGGGTTAAGTCGGAAAACTCAGGCAATTACCATCATATTCTCCACTCAATCCAACCTACATATAAGGCTCAAAAAAAACCCCTCTTTTCTGGTAAAAAGAGAGGTTGACACTCCCCGCCCTAAAGGGCTAGGATTCTTGCTTCAACCAGCATTGCCTCTAAAAGCAGTGCCTTTAGATGGTCTTACACGCTGTCCACAAGCGGATGCGGTATGCCCTACCGCCAAAATTCGTAAACCTTCATCTCTGATGCACTTCGCCGCGTTAATGTCTCTATCGTGGTTTGCCCCACATTTAGGACATTGCCAGTTACGAACATCTAAACTTAAACTATCCACGCGATTCAAGCAGTTATTACAAGTCTTTGAACTAGGGAAAAATCTATCTACTTCAACATAGACTTTTCCTTCCCATTCAGCCTTGTATTTTAACATGGTGCAGAATTGACCCCATCCCGCGTCACTGATTGATTTGGCAAGATTGCGGTTCTTGACCATGTTTCTAACAGAAAGATTTTCTACGACTATGACTTGGTTTTCGTCAACTAATTTACGACTTAGTTTGTGCAGAAAATCTTCACGACAACGAGTAATTTTCGCGTGTACTTTGGCAACTTTGACCCTAGCTTTATTGCGGTTGTTAGACCCGTTTTGCTTACGACTCAGTTGCTTTTGTCGTTTAGCCAACCTCGCTTCATACTTACGATAGTATTTGGGATTACCATGTTTTGTACCATCGGAGGTAATAGCAAAGTGGGTTAGCCCCACATCTATTCCAACAGCTTTCCCTTCTGATGATTTGGAGGGTATATCTTTGCCGTCATCATAGAGACAAGACGCAAAATATTCTCCTGATGGATTAACTGAAACTGTAACAGATTTTAGGGTTCCTTCTGGTTGCCGTGAGACTTGGCAATGAACTTTACCAATTTTAGGTAATACCAAAACATCGTCTTTTAGCTTACAACCTTGAGGAAGATAGACTGTTTATTTTGTTTTTTCTTGAAATTAGGATACTTTGCCCGACCTTCAAAGAAATTGAGAAAGGCACTGGAAAGATTTAGAGCCGCTTGCTGTAACACCTGTGATGGTGCTTCTGTTAGCCATTCGTACTCTTTCTTTAAAGAAGGAAGAAGTTTTATTATCTCGTTCCGACTCAGCCCTTTTCCAGTCTGTTTGTAAGTTTCAGTTGTTAAGTTGAGGGCGTAATTGTAAAACCACCTAGTACAGCCAAAGGACTTTGCAAGCAGAACTGACTGCTCACTGGTCGGATAGATTCTATACTTGAAGGCTTTTAGCATCTTGCTTACCAAACTACACTTGCTATGGTAAACTACACTCTTAGTAATGTCAAGCCGTCCTAAAGGACGGGGTTTTAGACCCAGTTTTTCGATAAGAAGACAGAAAACAAACAATTAATCCGCACAAGGTCCGACTTCTACGAGATCCTTCGCGGTCGTTTCATACTGTTTGAAATTCTCCACAAATCGCCGAGCTAAATTCTTCGCTTGACGTTGATAGGCTTCTTCATCCTGCCAGGTTTTTACAGGATCTAAAATCTCACTCGGTATCCCCGCAATTGCTTCTGGCACTAATACCTTGAAAATAGGATGAGGCCGGAAAGTTACTCCTGCTAATTCGCCATTTAATGCCGCGGAAACCATTGTGCGTGTATATTTAATCGGAATACGATTTCCCACACCATAGGGACCGCCAGACCAACCCGTATTCACTAAATAAACATCCGCGTGTGCATTCTCTAGTAAGCGCTCACCTAACATTTTCGCGTACAGTGTTGCAGGTAAGGGTAAAAATGGTTTACCAAAACAGGCAGAAAATGTCGCGCTCGGTTCCGTAATTCCCCGTTCCGTACCCGCTAATTTACTCGTATAACCGGATAAGAAATGATACATCGCTTGGCGATTGGTTAACTTGGAAATCGGTGGTAATACTCCAAACGCGTCCGCGGTTAAGAAAATTACAGCTTTGGGATGACCACCATACCCCGGAATTACACAATTAGGGATATAATCAACGGGATAGGCGGCGCGGGTATTCTCCGTTAAACTAATATCATCGTAATCGGGAACACGCGTTTTTTGATCGCAAATTACATTTTCTATGAGTGAACCAAAGCGCAACGCGTCCCAAATTTGAGGTTCATTTACCCGCGATAAACGTACCGTTTTCGCATAACATCCCCCTTCAAAATTAAAGACTCCATCTTCGGACCATCCATGTTCATCATCGCCGATTAAACGACGTTGGGGATCGGCGGAAACCGTCGTTTTTCCGGTTCCTGATAACCCAAAAAATAGCGCGGTATTCCCTTCTTCATCCATATTTGCCGCGCAGTGCATCGGTAAGACATTACATTTGGTCATAAAGTAATTCATTAAGGAGAATACCGATTTTTTGATTTCTCCCGCGTACTTAGAACCTCCAATAATGACCATTTTCTTGCCGATGTTCAATACGATAAATGCTTCGCTATTGATGCCATCGTCTTCGGGATCTCCATGTAATCCGGGGACCGCGATCACGGTGAAATCTGCTTCATGAGACTCTAATTCTTGTGGAGATGGCCGTAAAAACATTTGTTGGGCAAATAGACTGTGAGATGCTAATTCTGTAATGATTCTTACCCCTTTACTGTGTTTGGGATCAGCACCTACATATCCGTCGAATATATAAAGATCGCGTCCCTGTACATAGGAAAGGACGCGCCGATAAAGTCGATTGAAGTTGTTTTCGGAGATGGCAACATTCAATTTATTCCAGTGAATTTCTTCCTGGCTGCTGGGTTCTTCTACAATGAATTTGTCATCGGGTGAGCGCCCGGTATATTTCCCTGTTTTGACACAAAGGGCTCCATTGGCTGCTAAAATGCCTTCTGTGCGGGCTAACGCGTGTTCAACTAATTTTGCGATTGGTAAATTTCGATACACTTGACCAACGTTTTTCATGCCTAATTGGTCTAGTCCATAGGTTTCTTTGGTATGTCCATAACGAATACCTAAATCTGGTGTACTATTGATCAATGCTTCTCGGTCTGCTAACGTTCGTTTGATCATGTTTGACACTGAGACTTCTTGATAAATATTACGAGACAAGGTACCTACGTTATTATTTGTTGACATAGAGCCTCCGATGAGTTATATAATAATGATGAGTTAGACGGCTCCTCTGACTTTTGGTAATCTTGATCATTGGTCTTACTAAGTCAGGGAATTTTTATTTTTTCAAGACTTGATGACATCATTTCGGATATTTTTTCCGGTCTCTGGCGATCGACTGTTTGGTGTGAGACAGTCTTTTCTGACCGTCTTGATACATGGTTTTGTGTCTTTCGCTACTTATTTGATTTTTCGGCAAAACACGCGTATTTATTCGGGTAGCTTATTCGTAAATTTTGTTATTTCCGCTACCACTTATTACCTTACAGCATTTTCCCAAAAAAGGATCGATAGTTAAAAAAATTTACAATTAGAATAATTCCTTTACAATTCGCCTAAAATATTCACAATTTAGCCGAAATGAGAGGCGGAGAAAATAGCTTTCTTTTCTTGACAATATCAAGAAATATAGATAAAATTAGCGAAAATCTTAATGTTTGCTTAAGAAGAAAGTGACGAAGTATGAGAAAATACCTAGGAGTCCTGTAGCAAGAGTTAAGGGATATGTACGAAAAAATTACGCCTCCCACAACGGGTTCTAAGATTACTTTTGAGAATGGAGAACCCATCGTCCCCAATGATCCCATTATTCCCTTCATTCGTGGTGATGGTACGGGTGTGGACATCTGGCCCGCGGCCCAAAAAGTATTCGATGCCGCGGTAGAAGCTGCATACAATGGGACGCGTAAAATTAATTGGTTTAAGGTTTATGCTGGGGATGAGGCCTGTGAAGTTTATGGCACTTATCAATATTTACCGAATGATACCCTCGAAGCGATTAAAGAGTTTGGGGTGGCAATTAAGGGGCCATTGACAACCCCGATCGGTGGTGGTATTCGTTCTCTAAATGTGGCACTACGTCAAATTCACGATCTTTATTGTTGTGTGCGCCCTTGTAAATATTACGCGGGTACACCTTCTCCCCATAAAAGTCCTGAATTATTAGATGTTATTGTCTATCGGGAAAATACGGAAGATATTTATTTAGGGATTGAATGGCGAGAAGGGAGTGAAATTGCTAATAAGTTAATTGAACTCCTTAATAAAGAGTTAATTCCCGCGACTCCTGAACATGGGAAAAAGCAAATTCCCCTGGATTCAGGAATTGGGATTAAACCTATTAGTAAGAAGGGTTCCCAACGCTTAATTCGTCGCGCTATTCGTCACGCGTTACGTTTGCCTAAGAATAAGCAAATGGTAACGCTGGTGCATAAGGGTAACATTATGAAATATACGGAAGGCGCGTTCCGTGATTGGGGTTATGAGTTAGTTAAATCTGAGTTTCGTAATGAATGTGTTACGGAGCAAGAATCTTGGATTTTAGGGAATAAAGAGTCTAATCCTGATCTTTCTATTGAAGATAATGCGCGACTGATTGAACCGGGTTATGACTCGTTGACTCCTGAGAAAAAAGCACAAGTGAATCAGGAAGTGCAAAAAGTTCTCGACGCGATCTGGGAAACTCATGGTAATCGTAAATGGAAAGAGAAGATCATGGTAAATGATCGGATCGCGGATAGTATTTTCCAACAAATTCAGACTCGCCCCGATGAGTATTCGATTTTGGCGACGATGAATTTGAATGGGGATTATTTATCGGATGCTGCCGCCGCGATCGTTGGTGGTTTAGGGATGGGACCGGGTGCGAATATTGGTGATCAATGTGCGATTTTTGAGGCGACTCATGGCACGGCTCCTAAACACGCGGGTTTAGATCGCATTAATCCGGGTTCCGTGATTTTATCCGGGGTGATGATGTTTGAATTTATGGGTTGGCAAGAAGCCGCTGATTTGATTAAAAAGGGCATTGGTGGGGCAATTTCTGATAAGGAAGTTACCTATGATTTGGCTCGTTTAATGGAACCCCCTGTGGCTCCTTTGAAGTGTTCTAAGTTTGCGGACGCGATCGTTAGTCATTTTAAGGATTAATGGTTTGGGTTTGTCGTAATTAGATTTAGGCTCTAACCGGGTTTCTCTACTCCAAGAAGTGAGAAACCCGGTTTTTCACTGTAGAAAGTCTCATGGTGGGGATGGGGCGGGTTTATAAAGTTCTGGGTTGGGTGACAAAGCTTCGGGTGAACCCGCCCCTACCATATTCGAGATTTGTTAATATTGGTATGCGCGATCGCGCTCACAAAGTTAGTCACAACGTTAATAAATCCTAGAGAAAATTCGAGATAAAGGTAGGCAACAACGTCCTGATTATGCCATATTGGGATCTACGAACCCTAACAAATTTAGGGGATTTGATGAAGAATCACAAATAAAATTTAATAAATATATCACAACTATTCTAGGAGAATTAGATGACAAATAGTATGGAAAATCAAGTTATCCTTGGTGATGCTCGCAGAATCGTACACACACTTAAAGATGATTTTTTCCAAGCGATCGTAACCAGCCCACCCTATTTTGGGCATAGAAACTATGCTGAGGGAGAAAGTCAAAATGAAATTGGTCAAGAAAGTGATATGGAAAGCTACATATCAAACTTAGTTGCTATATTTCGAGAACTAAGAAAAAAACTAAAGCCCGATGGATTATTATGGTTAAATTTGGGGGATACCTATAGAAAAAAGTCATTGTTGGGCATTCCTTGGAGAGTCGCCTTGTCTTTACAAGATGATGGTTGGATACTGCGAAGTGATATTATTTGGCACAAGCCTAATGCCATGCCTTCATCTACGAAAAACCGTCCGACAACCGATCACGAATATATCTTTATGTTTGCTAAAAGTGAACAATATTATTATGATGCTGATGCTATTAGAGAACCCCATGTAACTTTTACAGACAAGTCAAAAATGAAAGGAGGTCGAAATCATTTTGGTAAAATAAATGGAACGCCAGAAATGGGTAAAAACTCAGGGAATAGCAATTTACATGATGGAAGATGGGATCAAGCTTTCCACCCGAAAGGCAGAAATAAAAGAACAGTATGGGAAATACCTCTTAGTAAATTCCGAGATGTTCATTTTGCTGTTTACCCGGAAAAGTTAGTTGAAATATGCCTACTTGCATCTACAAGGGAACAAGATTTTGTTCTTGATCCCTTTACGGGATCTGGTACTACGGGAGTAGTTGCCTGTAAATTATTTAGAAGATTTATAGGTATTGAATTAGTGGAAAAGTATCAGATTATGGCTCAAAATAGAATTGATAATTTGAGTTTACAGCTTAATCTATTCAATCCGCTTTCGTCGTCTCTAGCTGTTGCCAAGGAATAACAAAACTTTATATAACGCGTCTAAATGAATTGTGAAATTTTGTAGGGGCAATCCCCCCGTGGTTGCCCCGATTGATGAGTAGGGGCAATCCCCCCGTGGTTGCCCCGATTGATGAGGGGTAGGCACTCTTGCACTACCCCTACAAATCTGTATGAATGATTTAGACTTGCTATATTGCAAGTTTGATGAGCCAGGGCAAACGTGATTTACAATAAAAATAGGTTGGGAATATTCAAAAGCAGGGGATTCCATCATGGCAGAGGGGCAAAAACCAAACAAACCGCTATTTTCACAACATTATCTGGAGCATCGGATTCAGGAATGTTTAGAATGGCAAGAAAATATCACCCAGCAGTTTGATAAGTTACAAAAGCTTTATCTGTCTAAAAAAGATTTGTTGCCAAAGTTGAGTGAAGCCCAAACCGAAGAGGTATTTATTAAACCCGCGTTGGATATTCTGGGATTTAGTCATATTCCCCAGGTGACGACTCGTGGTAAGGGCAGGGTACAACGTCCTGATTATGCCCTGTTTAATAACGATCGCGATCGTGATAGTGCCTATCCTTTACAAGAGAATGAAACCGCGTTTTATAATCGAGTCGTTGCTATTGCTGAAGCTAAATATTGGGAACGTCCCTTAAGCAAAGTTTCTGCTAACGATAAACGTGATATTTATAAGAATGAAAATCCCTCCTTTCAAATTGCCAGTTATCTCACAGGTACGGGAGTAGATTGGGGAATTTTAACCAATGGGAAAGAATGGCGATTATATTATCGACAAGCCTCTTCCACAGCCACAGAGTTTTATCCAGTAGATTTAGTGGAACTTTTAGAAAGCCAAGATTTAGAAAAGTTTAAATATTTTTGGTTATTCTTTCGCAAAGAAGCCTTAATTAAAGATACCCAAGGACGTAATTTTTTAGAGCGAGTACGGGAAGGGAGTACAACTTACGCGACGCGAGTAGGAAATGAGTTAA
>JBEDKD010000117.1:0-13682 GCA_041172365.1 Cyanobacteriota bacterium
CCACAACGGGACAACGGCACAGAGGAAGACGGAAGAGGGAAGAAGGAAGAAGGAAGAAGGAAGAGGGAAGAAGGTTAATAATTGATAATTGTCTCTTGTCAATTATCAATTATTAATTATCAATTATTGATTCCCAAATATACCTATTTTAGCTGAGAAAATAAGTCTTTGCCGTCTTTTAATGGTTTGCCATTTTCTCCCTCTTTTACTTCAAATGTCAGATCACAAGCCGTTGGTTCTTCTAATGCTTTTACACATAATTCCGCGATGTCTTCTCGACTTACTTTCCCCTTTATATTATCCCCTTGCTCAAAAATTAAGGGTTTTCCGCCCGTTTCTTCGGTTAAGGCACAGGGGCGAATAATTGTATAAGGTATTTTACTGGCTCTTACACAGTCTTCTCCTTTTAATTTCCATGTCAATATTCCTCCTAATTGGTCATTCATTCTTACCGCGGGGGGTTCTTCTTCTAGGTTTAATCCTGGTCGTCCGGGGCGTGTTACTCCGGCTGAACTTACCATGATAAATCGAGGTACTTTTTCACTGTTATAGGCTTTAATTGATTCGATTTCTAGTTGAAATATTCCCGCTTCAAATTTGGGGTTTAAGGCTCCGTCATACTCGAATTTACTGTGCATTAATTGAAATGATGTAATGTGAGTCGGATCAAATGGTGCGGCATTTTTGACGGTTTTTGCCCGAATTACTGGGATTAATTGATCAAAGGGAATAATCACTGACATCCAAATATTATAGACGGTATCAAAGGAATAACAATAACCGAGTCCATCCCATTTATCTTCGCTGCGGATAATCAATTTATATCGTTTGCCATCGCCTTTGACTCGTAATTCTATTCCCTGATATTTCCCGATATTTAATGGTGGGGTAAAGTTACGCGATCGCGCTGAGACAAAGCCCCCTGAATTTTGGGTGGAAACATAACCACTAAACAGGGCGGTTTTATTGATTAAACGGATGGAACTTTCACTGACTCCCCCCATGACAACATCATCTAATGATCCCCAATTTTCTTTAAATTCTGGGGAGGGTTGGGTAAAATCAAAGATTATTTGATCCTGGGCTTTCATTAGGGAATTTCGAGTCGCGTTGACTAAATTTTTTACCCCCTGATATTCGACTATTTCCGGTACATCTACGACTTCTGGTAGATAAAATTTAATGCCTTGATAATATTTTTCCCGCGTGGGTGTATCCCCTTCTACGGGTTGAACACGCGTCCCTGTACAACAGATCACCGCGTCAATATCATTAGTAACAAGGGATGTTAGGGTTTCCGGTATGGTGATATCTCCTTCGACAAATTCGATGTTATTTCCTAACATTTGTTGGGCCCGTTTCAGATCACGCACGAGCGATCGCACTTGATACCCTTTTTCTAATAAACGACGCACCACTCGTTTACCGACACCACCAGTGGCACCTGCGACTAATATCCGTTTTGGTTTATCCATTTTTGAGTTAATACGAGTCCCTAAAAGTTGCTGAAACCAAGGTATATTTCCGACAAACGGAATCACCCCAAAATAAGCCAGGGTTTGGAAAAAGCGGCCGGCATCCCATTGAGGGGTTTTATTGTCTGTCACTGTTGTTTCCTCTATTTGATTTGGGGTTATTTTAGTTGAGTTTGACGGAGGGGAATTTTAATGATAAATTCGGTTCCTTCTCCTTGGGTAGAGTTGACATCTAAACATCCGTGATGTTTATCTACTATTATATCATAACTAATTGTTAGTCCTATTCCTGTGCCTTTCCCCGCGGGTTTTGTGGTATAAAAATGACCGAATATTAACTTTTTGACTTCTTCTGTCATCCCAATGCCATTATCCGCGATGCGAATGATTACTGTTTTTCTGTCGGGGGTGAGTTCGGTGATAATTCGTAAAATACCTTTCTTTTTTTGGGTGGGTTCCTTCTCCTGGGATTCTTCGATCGCGTCGATCGCGTTGCTTAAAATATTCATAAAAACCTGATTTAATTGACCCACATAACATTCCACTAAGGGGAGATTACCATAGGATTTTATAATTTCTATGGAAGCGCGATCGGGCTTCGGTTTAAAACGATTACTTAAAATTAATAAGGTACTATCAATCCCTTCATGAATATCAGCTTCCTTTAAGTCGGCTTCATCTATTCGGGAAAAAGTGCGTAAAGATTGAACTAGAGTAATAATGCGTTCAGCACCCAATTTAATCGAACCTAATACTTTGGGTAAATCTTCTCGCACAAACTCGAAATCCATCGCGTCGATTTCTTCTTCAATTTCTGGAGTGTTTTCGCTATAATACCCCTGATAAATTGTATTAACCAAAGTCAGAAGGTTTTTAGTGTATTCTTCAGCATGAGTCAAATTACCATAAATAAAATTAATTGGGTTATTAATTTCATGGGCTATACCCGCAATTAATTGCCCTAAACTTGACATTTTTTCACTATTTACCAGTTGAGTTTGCATTCTTTGAAGTTCTTGTAACGCTTTTTCTAACTGGATCGCTTTCTCTCGTTCGCTTGATTCTGATTGCTGTAATGCTTTATTTAATTTTGCTAATTCATCCCCTTGACGGAGGACTATATTCACCAGAGAATTTCTCAGTTGAACGGCTCCCTCAAGTTCATATTCTTTCCAGGGTAATGATTGACAACAAACGGTTTCTTTCCACTGTTCAAAAGAACGACGGGGACAGAGACGATAACCGGTTTTATTTTCCGTTTCTACTACTTCAAATGCTTCCTCTGGATTTCCTGCCCAATGGACTGTTTGCACAACTTCAGGGCGAAACCATAATATATATTTAATGCTGCTTTCGGAAATTGAAACGGCTAATAAACCACTCGCGACATCTTTAAATTTCTGAGCGGCTGGATAATGTTTACTCAATGAATCCGTCGAAAAAATGATATTTTTATTATGCTGATCAAGCCAAGATACTATTTCTTTTATCTCGGATAAATCTGGTGTTTTACCGATGATATGGTACGGTTCTTCACTGCCAATTACCGCGGCACCTTGAGCACTCACTATATCTAATAAATTTGGTTTATAATTTACTAATTTTGATAAGTCTTCGGCAGATAAAAACGCTAAACTTTCGAGAAATTTAGCTTGGTTTCCTTTTATTTTTAGACGATATTCATAGTCTTCATTGTCTTCTTTTGTTAACAGTTCAAAAGACATAACTTGTCCCAGAAATTCACAAGCTTCTCGGATTTCATAAGGGACATATTTTGGGCTATAGTGATGACAAGCTATTAATCCCCATAGTTGCTGATTTTTTAGCACCGAAATAGACATGGACGCGGTGACACCCATGTTTTTTAAATACTCAATATGACAAGGAGAAACGCTTCTTAAAAAAGAAAAACTTAAATCTATTACGCGATCGGTAATAGGATTTTTGGCGGGTACAATTTCGATGGGTTCATCATTGACATCGGGTATTAATCGCAACCAATTATGACAATAGAGTGATCTCGCTTGGGGAGGAATATCTGTCATGGGATAGTGTAATCCTAAAAAAGACTCCAATCCTTCTTGACTCTCTTCTGCAATAACCGCTCCATGTCCATCTTGATCAAATTTATACAGCATCACGCGATTAAACCCTGTAATGGCGCGGATTTCTCTGACAATAATTTGACATAAGTGATCGAAGTCTGATGCACTTTGTAAAGAGGTCGCGGAGTTCCTGATACTATGATAAAAACTGACAAATTTGAAGGAGTCTGTTATGGGAATTTCTGGCTCAATTTCTAGGATTAATACACCATCTTTTCGATGAAACATCGCGTCAAATACACGGGGGGTATAAATATTTCCTAATTCGATTTTGATGGGATTCTCGGATTTTAAATTTTGAGCGTTTAAAGATTTGGTGAATTTCTTAAAATTTTCAACGGAGATAAATTTACTCAGATTCGTATTAATAAAACTGCTGGGATGTAAGCCAAATAAGGGAAAAGTATTGTTACTGACTTGGATGATTTTTAGTTCCGGTTCCTGCAGGACAAATAATACTCCATGAGACTGTATCTGAGCGCGTAGATGAATGGCCTCTTTCTCAAAACTGGTCAAGTCAATTTCTTTTCCTGTCATGGTTTTGCTCTTCGTCATATTCGGATATGTGGGTCAAATTGTAATGAATTTATCGAAAATGCAATGTTTTCCTGATGGAACTTACAGAGATAATATTTATTGATGTTAAGGGGGACAGACAAAGCTTTTTGGGGATGACTGTTTGCCTTAACTGGGAATAACTCACCATTTTTCATTATACCCCTTTTTTTCATAAATTATGAGCCAGAATGATTTTTTTCTCAGAATTTTAACAAATCTTCATAGCTGATCCTTGGGGCTCTGTGGACTGGGGGGTATCACCATCAAGACGCGATCGAGTAATCTCGATATTGAGGGCGCGGGTAGTGTTCGGGATGATTTTGTCCGAATCGTGGCAAAATTCTCTAAATTCTGTTAAACTTGAGAAACGGACAGCAGAGGTTTGAGGTTTAATAAATGTTCGATTTTGCTTCGATTATTGAGTTTTCCCATCACTATTGTATTAGTATTTGTGCGGTTCTTGTCCCTCTGAATTTACTGGCTACATTACAAACCATGATTTTAACGGGATGGGAGAAATCTTTTGTCTCGATTCGTTGGGTAAGTAGCATCGCGATTTTTCTAGCTTTGTTGTTGGTATTTCATGTATGGACTTGGTTTATTATTGGGGTGGTGATGACTCCGACTTATATTTTGTTGTGTTTGGGGAGTGTTTGTTTAATCATTAATGCTTGGGCGATCGCGCATTCTGAGAGTATGAAGCAAATTTTACATCAGGGGGTATTAATCGTCGTAGGAAATCGAGCCTAATTCGTCAGGGTATAGGATTTAGTAATAAAATCACTAAATTCTATACCCTAGTCGGGGTAAACTCAGGAAGAAAAATTAAATAACTTGACTATTTCTTTGGTAGTTTCGCCCATCATGGAAAGCAGGCAAGATACCTACAGGGTATTAATTTTTCATTCCTTCCTAACAGAGTCCGAGGGAGAAAACAGCACTATTTTGCCTCATAATCTTGACAAGTTTCTCCTTCTGGTCCTTGAGGATGGACGGCACAATTTAGCACAAATCCCCCATCGTTTCGCCCGTAATAATAATGACATCCGATGCAAGTTTTGGGGCGTTCGATCGCGTGAGAGAAGGGATTATCTAAATCGGAAAAGAGACTAAAGGTGCGTTGGGTTTGCACAAATCCAATAATGCCCCCCGCGTTTTGTATCGCGAGCCGAATATTTTGTAAAGGTATATGATCAGGTAACTGAACTTCTAGGGAAAATAGTTGCGTTTGTTGATCGTAATGTTGACGAGTGATGGTTCCCGATAAGAGATTCATTTGATGGACGATCGCGGTTCTAAATCGTCGCAAAGATTGAGAGTAACCACACAAAATATATGTATAATCATCCGCGGACACTCGCAGATTAATACGGAGAGGAATTAATCGGCTTAAATGGGAATTTAATTCTGTTAAACTGGGTTCTATTGCCTCCAGAATTTGATGAGCTTTTTCCTCATTTAAACCGAAAGATTGAGACACTTGATTAATGAGAGAGACGAGACTATTAAACACTTTTAGCAATAAAGATTCTAGTTCACTATCAAGGACAATAGGACACTCTCGTAGTAATTTGAAACAGTCTTCTAAAAAACGTGCGACTCGATAAATCGGATTCAATCCTAGCATCGCGGCGCCTCCTTTAATGGAATGAACTGAGCGGATCATTTGATTGAGTTCTTCTTGGTTTTCTGAGTTCATTTCGCCATGAATTAAAACTCTTTCAATGGTACTAAGATCCTCTTTTGTTTCTTCTAAAAAAAAACCAATAATGCGTTGCAATTGTTCTGGCAGCATAATCTTTTATCTTCCTATAATTGTTTTAAAGTTCTCTCACTGACAAGAAATGTCCCCTTGGGCTAGTGAGGGATTGTTTTTCGTCTCTATCGGGGGAGTAAGGCCTCCGGCTTGTGTTTTAACATGATACTGATCATTTTACTTTCTCTCGACTGGAGATGTGCATATTTTGTCGGACTTTTTATAATCATTGTAACAAACCGATCACATTTTGTCTGTTTGGGGTTTTAAGGCTACGATCGCGATACCCAGAAGTAACAGGGGTGCGCCGACTAATACCATTGGGGAAGGTATTTCCCTAAATAAGAGATATCCTAAGAAACTCGCGCCAAGGGGTTCAAAAAGAATGGCAAGTGTTACCAATGTGGGTGAGAGCCAGCGCATTGCCCAATTAAAGCTAGTATGGCCGATCATTTGCGGGATTAGCGCGGTTAATAAAATATAAATATAGACAATAAATGGATAACCGGTATAAGGGGTTTGGCACAGAAAGGGAAGGGGAAGAAGAACGATCGCGGCACTACTATAGGCGATCGTGATGTAACCACTAATGCTAAAACCTTGACGTTGTGCTTCTCTTCCTAAAAGCAGGTAAAAACTCACAGCCACCGACGCGATTAAGGCTAAAATATCCCCGAAAATTTGTTGATTTCCTACTTTTGATGTGTCAAAATCGCTTAAGCCGATCACCATTGCTCCCAAGAGCGCGATCGTGATTCCTATGATCTGACGTGAGCTAATTTTTTCCCCAAACCACCACCAGGAAATTAAGGCAACCCAAACGGGATTTGTTGTGACAAGGGTTGTCGATGCCGCGATCGTTGTATAAGATAAAGAGGTAATCCATAAAGCAAAATGAAACGCGAGACTAATTCCGGCTAAAATTGCATAAATAATGGCATTTTTTTGCAGTTTATCCCATTCAATCTTACGCCAAGAAGGAACTAAAATTAACGCGGCTAAGGTGAGACGAGACGCGGCTAATACTAAACTAAATCCTAGGGTTTTTAGTCCCGCGGCTTCATTGGCTAATCGAATTAATATCGACGCGGTGGCAATGCTGAAAATCCCTATCGTTAAAATAATGATGACTCGCGATCGTGTCGGTTTCTCGGAAAATATCATGGGAAAAACACTTTTTTTACTCTAATATAGTGCGTAATCATGATTTGTACAATTAACGTAGGGGCAATCCCCCCGTGGTTGCCCCGATTGATCAGGGGTAGGCACAGGGGCACTACCCCGACAAAATTGATCAGGGGTAGGCACAGGGGCACTACCCCGACAAAATTGCTCAGGGTAGGCACGAGAGCACTACCTCTACAAATCTGTATCAATGATTTAGACTTGCTATATGATATCATTGAGGTTAAAGTTCAGAAAAAAAGCGGTTGCATCGGAGATAAAAATTTAGCCTGAGCCACAATTTTGATCTGATACATCCGCTTTTTATCTGCCATGAATTTTGGCAAAACCTACACTTAGGAATGAAAAATTAATGAAGTAGTGCAGGCATCTTGCCTGCTTTCGGACATTTATGGGCGAAACTACCAACCCAATAGTCAAGTTATTAAATTTCCATTCCTTATAAATTAACAGAAGTAAAGCGAGTCGCGGGTAAATTATTCGCGGTAACATTCAAAACCACACCCAACCAAGCATTAGTTTTATTGAGTCGAATCGCGATACCATCAATCTTGTTATTACCATCAGGATCAAGAGTTTGTTGAGTAATACCGGCTTGTGCTAAAAAGTCAATGGACTTTTGTTTAGTTGATGATGTAATTGTTGCCAATAAGGGATCATTCAAACTAAAACTGACAGGAGTCAAAAGGATATCCTGATAGGTTAACCCTCCTGTTAAACCAATTACATCATTCGTGGATTCAAAATCCACAATAATCGCATCAGGGACTTCATTACCATCTAATTTCTTTCCGGCTTGATCGCGTTTCAAAACAAACAAATCATTCCCCGTGTCCCCTTTATAAACATCAACCCCTTTATCACCAATAAGGGTATCATTACCCGCACTACCCACTAAAAGATCAATACCATCACCACCGCGTAAAATATCATTTCCATCGCCACCATCAAGAAAATCTAAACCTTGGGCACCCGTTAAGGAATCATTACCAACTTCTCCAAAAAGGGCATCATTTCCTTTGCCACCGACGAGGTTATCATTACCGACACCACCGACAATGCTATCATTACCATTCTCCCCATAAATAATTTCAGCATCCGATGAACCCTTAATGGTATCATCTCCGGCTCCGGCAAAAAGGCCCCCAGGAAAACCCTTCAATTGTCCGGGTGAAAGTGTGATATTTTCTGCTGTCTTATCGCCTTGTAAGTGAGGTATTCCCGAGTTTACAGGTTGTAATGCCATAGTGAAATCCTGTCTATTTTTAATTGAGGTATTCGAGAGTTTACAAGTTTTCCGACAAAAATGATTGTGTCCATGATCACATTATTTTAATTTTGTTTTATAATCTAAAATACATGATAAAGAAAAAGTCACTCTTATGTCAATTATTGTCGTCCAAGATTTATCAAAAGTTTATCCCGTTGCCATTAAAGAGCCTGGTTTTCAGGGTACGATACGTCATTTTTTCTCTCGTACTTATCGCACCATAAAAGCGGTCCAAGGGGTGTCTTTTCAAATTGAACCCGGAGAAGTCGTGGGTTTTCTCGGAGCTAATGGCGCGGGAAAAACTACTACTTTAAAAATGCTTACGGGGTTAATTCATCCTTCGACGGGATTGGTGCGGGTATGCGATCGCGTCCCTTTTCAACGAGAGGCGGATTTTTTACAAAAAATCACCCTAGTCATGGGACAAAAACAACAATTAATATGGGATTTACCCGTATTAGATTCTCTCAAAATTAACGGTGCGGTTTATGGAATTTCCGATGGAGATTATCGTCGACGGGTAGGGGAATTAACCGAAATGTTATCCCTGGAAGGAAAACTTAATCAACCCGTGCGAAAATTATCATTAGGGGAAAGGATGAAAGCGGAATTAATGGCCGCGTTGTTACATCGTCCTGAAGTATTATTTTTAGATGAACCGACATTAGGATTAGATATTAATGCCCAATTTAATGTCAGGGAATTTTTACGAGAATATAATGAAAGATACCGGGCAACCATCTTATTAACCAGTCATTATATGGCAGATATTACCTCCCTTTGTCCGCGGGTAATTTTAATCCATGAAGGCTTATTAGTATATGATGGGAGTTTAGAGGGATTAATGGATCGTTTCGCTCCCTATCGAGAAGTCCACTTTGAGTTAGAAACTCCCTTGACAAAAGAGCAAGTTTCTGTCTATGGTGAGGTAGAATCAATCGAGGGAAAATCCGTGCGATTATTAGTAAAAAGGGATACATTAACGGCCACTGTCGCGAAGATTTTAGCCGATTGGGAGGTATTAGATTTGCAAGTATCGGAACCGCCGATTGAAGAGGTAATCGGTCGAGTTTTTCGCAGTGGGGTTGTTTCTTGAGATCATTTAGATTATCATTAGTAAAACCATCTATTCATCAGGAGTAAAGATATGACGGATGCCAGAAATGTTTTAGGGGGAAAATTAGCAGTTTGCGGTTTTGAGCCTATGACGGGTTTTTATCGGAATGGTTGCTGCGATACGGGCCCCGACGATCGCGGTATTCATGTGGTTTGTGCTCTGGTGACGGAAGAATTCTTACGTTTTAGTAAATCCCAAGGTAATGATTTAATTACCCCTTTTCCTGTGTTTAATTTTCCGGGGTTGAAACCGGGCGATCGCTGGTGTTTATGTGTGACAAGATGGAAAGAAGCACTTAACGCGGGTGTGGCACCTCCCGTGATTCTGGCTGCTACCCATGAAGCGACATTACAATATGTCTCTTTAGAGGATTTGCAAAAACACGCGATCGATTTTATTGATAACAATTAACCGCATAACTTCCTAATAACAATGAATCGTGTTATCAAAACGGCTCAAGTATTATTCATTACTCACTACGCCTATATGATGGAATATCGGGCGGAGTTGTTTTTGTGGGCTCTGTCAGGTTCCCTACCATTTATTTTAATGGGAATTTGGATGGAAGCCGCACAAAAAGCTCAATTTGGGTTAAATGCTCTGGAATTTTCCCGTTATTTTTTGGCGGCATTTATTGTCAGACAAAGCAATATTGTTTGGGTGATTTGGGAATTTGAAAAGGAGGTATTGCAAGGAACCTTATCACCTCGATTATTACAACCGATCGATCCGGGTTGGCATCATTTTATCTCCCATATTGCCGAACGGGTTGCCAGATTTCCCTTTATTTGTGGCCTAATTTTATTATTTTTCGCCCTTTATCCCCAATCATTTTGGCTGCCCAGTCTGGGGCAGTTTTTACTGTTTTTACTCGTCATTACTCTGGGTTTTTGTTTACGGTTTATTATTCAATATACTTTCTCGATGTTTGCCTTTTGGATAGAAAGGGCGACCGCGATCGAGCAAATTTGGTTTCTGGTATCGCTCTTTTTATCGGGATTAGTTGCTCCTTTAAATGTGTTTCCTGAGACAGTGCGGGAAATTGTTTTATGGACTCCGTTTCCTTATTTTGTCTATTTTCCCGCGGCAATTTTAGTAGGATTACCTGTGAATGTATGGCAGGGAATTTTGGTGATTTGTCTTTGGGGTTCTCTCTTTTTTGTGTTAAATCGTTGGTTATGGCGTAAGGGTTTAAAACATTATTCAGGAATGGGTGCATAAGATGTAGGTTGGGAGCGGTAGTGGTGCAACAGTCATATTTTTTGTCTTCTCAATCCTTATACAGAAAGGATTACATCGAATGGCATCATTAGTTATGCTCGACTACCAAATCATTTATATTTTGGAGTAAAAATTATGCAATTTGTCGTTTGCATCAATAACCAAGACTATTCAGCTTCCTTAGAAATTCGCAAAATTTATCAAGTTTTACCCGATCCTAAAGCCTCTGAAGAAACGGTTTCTACGGCATTTCATCCACACACAGAAACCGGGTTTCTTTGAGAAATTGTCGATAGGAAACTAGAGATTTATACAGAAACCCGGTTTCTGTGCCGAGTCGGTTTCTGATTAAGAACACGATCGCGCCTTAAATGTTGAAAACAACAGCTAAAGCCCGACCAAGTTCCTGTATAGTTTCCTCAGAAACAGTTCCCACTTGCTTGATCAGTCTTTGTTCAGAAACAGAACGCACCTGAAACGCATCTGCTACCGACAACTTGCTTAAGCCGTTTTCTGATGTAGCTTCAATTCTCACCATCCAAGGAATTTTAGCAAACACATCATTCCATCCGGTAATCGGTACAATAACCTTTAACCGGAGAACACCAATCTCGTCATTACTGACAATTACACAAGGGCGAGTTTTACCAATTTCATCACCAACGGTGGGATCAGCCCGATAAAGCCAAATCTGACCTCTAAGCATAGTCTTGATACTCGTAAAAATCCCCATTATCCATATCAACAAACTCAGTCAAATCGCGTCCTTCTGCATAGTAAGGACGCATGATTTCCGCCGCCTCCCTTAAACTGAGTTTTTCGGGTTTTTCCATTTCTTCACGCACTAGCCGCAATGTAAACTCAATAATCTTTAAACGCTCTACATTCGGCATCTGTTTAATAGCCTCTAAAATTTTGGTTTCTATCATAATTTTGTGAGGATTTCTGAATCCAACGGTTGATCAGCCATTTAATCCTGTTGATTATTATATCATAGTCAGAACGCGATCCGATTATACACACAGAAACCTGGTGGTAGTCGAGCATAACTAATGATGCCATTCGATGTAATCCTTTCTGTATAAGGATTGAGAAGACAAAAAACATGACTTTTGCAGCACTACCACCTGGTTTCTTTGAGAAATTGTCGATAGGAAACTAGAGATTTATCCAGAAACCCAGTTTCTCGGCTGAGTCGGTTGTCGATAGTTTAGGTAAAATAGCAGTAGAAATTGAGACTTTTCAAGAACCAATAAATCTAATACTATTGATGCACAATAATCGCATCTCGACTCATTTCGATAAGTGAGTGCTGACTCAACAATTCAACCAATAGAGGTAAATTGCTTTGAAATAACGTCTCAAGTTCTGCATTGGTAATATTACCAGTCGTCACCAAAAGTAGTTTATAAGGTTCTTGACGAATTAAAAATGAATCAAAAAAATCCGAATCTTTAGTAATGACGATTCGAGATTCCTGAAGGGAAATAGTATTGACTTCAGTATCAGAAGTTGCATTTTGTTGCGGTAAATCTCTGGTGTGAATCGTATCATAACCAGCCCCTTGTAAAAACCGAGATAAACGCACTGGTAATTGAGCATCTATAAGAAACTTCATACAGCAATTTTATAAATACTTTTCACCTGAGTTAAACGAGTCGCGAATAGCAACGCGGCTAAAATATCATCCCGTTCCAAATCATCATAATCTGCTAAAATTTCCTCAATACTCATCCCCGAACTTAGTAACTCTAAAACAAACTCAACCGGATAACGCAATCCCCGGATGCAAGGTTTACCATGACAGATATTGGGATCGAGAGTGACTCTCTGCAAAAGTAAGTGATTCATGCTGAGTAGACTTTAACGGTTTATCAGAAATTTAATCATGTTGATTATTATATCATAGTCAGAACGCGATCCGATTATACACACAGAAACCGGGTTTCTTTGAGAAATTGTCGATAGGAAACGGTTTCTCCTCCGACGCGGCCAAAAATAGACACTATCTCCTGCCTACGGAAGAAGGAATAAAACACTAAGGCACTAAGACACTAAGGAAGATGTAATAAAACACTAAGGCACTAAGACACTAAGTGATTTAATTTGTAACGATTAAGAAAACGCGACACGAAACCCAAATCTTCCGCGTCTCGCCATTGCATCATGTCTGCCACGATGGGCACTACGACACTCGATCGCGTCATTAACCCAAGATCCCCCCCGTCGCACTCGATAGGAAGCATTTTTCCCAATTTCCCAAGGTTTTCCATCGGTAGGAGCATAGAGATAATTATCATGCCAAACATCTTGACACCATTCCCAAACATTACCGTGCATATCATATAAACCAAAAGAATTAGGGGGAAAAATACCGACATCCGTAGTTTTTTTCTCCTTAATTTCTCTAGCTGGATGTTGATAAGGATCAGCCGCGTAATTTACCAAATCAGGAGTAATAGTATCACCACAATTAAAAGGAGTTATCGTTCCCGCCCGACAAGCATATTCCCATTCCGCTTCACTGGGGAGACGATAATATTTATCTGTTTTCCGCGAAAGTAACTGACAAAAATTTACCGCATCATACCAAGATACATTTTCTACGGGTAGAGACATCCCTTTAAACCAAGAAGGATTTGATTTCATTACAATTTCATATTGTCTTTGAGTAATCGGATATTTTGCCATATAAAAAGGTGAAATTGTCACTTCATGGAGAGGTCTTTCATAATGAGAACCTTCATGCGGTGGCGAACCCATTAAAAATTCACCTCCAGGGATATATACCATCTCTAAATTAATATCTTCTCCTAATTTTTCCACGAAAAAATATGCAAAATGACAAACACGACTGATCTCTATTCCTTGATTATCTACGGTGATAACATCAAATTCATTAATCGAAAAAACTTGATTTAATCTTTGAGTGAAATCCGGTTTTATTTGTATTTTCAATAGTCGATAAATCGTAAATTTTTCTTCTATAGATAGA
>JBEDKD010000118.1:0-36444 GCA_041172365.1 Cyanobacteriota bacterium
AATATTATGTTGAAAGCTTTGGCGGGTACGCCCTTCATCCTCACAGATGATGCCATCGAGATATTTTCCGATGTCGGGATTGTCCCCAATGTCTGATATCTATCGCGTAAATGTACCACTAGATGCCTATTGTACATTATTGTACTAATATGATTAAATCGCCCGGGTGCTAAAATTATAAGCCTCTTTATGGACAAAAAACTGAAAATATGATAGTGATCTCTGGTTATCAAATTCTGGGCCAAATCTACGAAAGTGCCAACTCGGAAGTCTATCGCGCGATTGGTGAGACTGATGGCCAAAGAGTAATTCTAAAAGTCCTGAAACAAGATTATCCTACACCTGCGGAACTCACTCGCTATAAACAAGAATATGAGCTAACTCGCAGCATTAACAAGGATGGTGTCGTTAAAGTATGCGGTTTAGAAAAATATCACAATACTTTTGTCATGTTTATCGAAGATTTCGGTGGCGAATCTTTGAAAATATTAAGAGAAAATCATCAGTTTAGTTTAGCCGATTTTCTCTCAATTGCCCTGAAAATTGCTACCAGTTTAGGACAAATTCACGCGGCGAAGATTATCCATAAAGATATTAACCCTGCTAATATCGTACTCCACCCGGAAACGCAACAATTAAAAATTATTGATTTCGGGATTTCAACGCGGTTAACCAGAGAAAATCCCACCTTAAAAAATCCCAATGTATTAGAAGGAACGTTAGCCTATATTTCCCCGGAACAAACGGGGCGGATGAACCGGAGTTTAGACTATCGTACCGACTTTTATTCCTTGGGGGTCACTTTTTATGAACTGTTAACCGGAAAACGGCCCTTTGAAACGGAGGATGATTTAGAATTAGTCCATTGTCATATTGCGAAACAACCTTTATTACCCTCAGAAATTAACCCATTAATTCCCCCGGTACTAGACAATATTGTGATGAAATTAATGGCGAAAAATGCCGAAGATCGCTATCAAAGTGCTTGGGGATTACAAGCTGATTTAGAAAATTGTTTACAGAAATTACAATCTACCGGAAATATAGATAAATTTACCTTAGCTACTCAAGATATTTCTGATCAATTTCAAATCCCCCAAAAATTATATGGAAGAGAGGCAGAAATTAAAACTTTATTAACCGCGTTTGAACGAGTGAGTAACCCCCCAACGGCATCTGCGGGGGGGTGTGAACTAATGTTAATCGCGGGATATTCTGGTATTGGTAAATCCGCACTGGTTCAAGAAATTTATAAACCGATTACAGAAAAAAGGGGCTATTTTATCGCGGGGAAATTTGACCAATTTCAGCGCAATATTCCTTACCGCGCCCTCGTCAATGCTTTTCAACAATTAGTGAAACAACTATTAACAGAAAATACAGCGGAATTACAAAAATGGAAATCAAAACTTTTAGCAGCATTGGCCGCCAATGGGCAAATAATAATTGATGTCATTCCTGAAGTAGAATTAATTATTGGTAAGCAGTCACCTGTACCGGAATTAGGACCAACAGAATCACAAAATCGGTTTAATTTGGTCTTCAAAAACTTTATGCGGGCTTGTTGTGCTCAAGAACATCCTTTAGTGATTTTTCTGGACGATTTACAATGGGCGGATGGGGCAACACTGAAATTAATTGAACTGATGATGACCGATCCTAATCTCCAATATTTGTTTCTGATTGGTGCTTATAGAGATAACGAAGTTAGTATGGGTCATCCCTTGATTATTATGTTGGAGGAATTAAGAAAAGGGCAGGGAATAATTCATCAAATTAATTTAGATAATTTGGGGAGAGAAGATATTACCAGACTGATCGCAGATACATTGAAAAGCGATATAACAAGAGTGGAATTATTAGCTAATTTAGTTTTCAAGAAAACGGTGGGCAATCCCTTTTTTGTTAATCAATTCCTGAAATTATTATACACCGATAATTTAATCACATTTAGTTATGATGAACAAAAATGGCAATGGGAGCAAGGGCAAATAGAAGCGCGAAATATCACAGATAATGTGGTAGAGTTAATGATTGGTAAATTAAAGAAATTACCTAGTACCACCCAGTCAATTTTAGAATTAGCCGCGTGTATCGGGGCTAACTTTGACTTACCGACTTTATCAATTATTGGGAGAAAAACGCCCGCTGAAATTTTCCCTGACTTAGTGATAGCAATTGAGTCGGGGTTGCTCTTGCCTTTATCAGAATTAGATGAGCAACTGTTAATTCAAAAGTATCAATTTCTGCACGATCGCGTCCAACAAGCAGCCTATTCCCTCATTCCTGAAGAGAAAAAACAAGCCACCCATCTCCAAATCGGACAATTACTTGAGGAAAACGCTTCCGAGATAGAAAAAGAGGAAAAATTATTTGATATAGTGGGGCATTTCAATCTAGCAAAAGAGTTAATTAATCAACCCGATGAACGGGAAGCTTTAGCACAACTTAACTTAAAAGCCGGAATAAAAGCGAGAAATGCTACGGCCTACGCGGGGGCAATGCTCTATTTACAAACAGGGATTGAGTTACTCAGTGCCAACTGTTGGCAAACTCAGTATGAATTGACGCTAAATCTCTATGTCGTCGCTACTGAATCGGCCTATTTGAATGCGGATTTAGAAGGTATGGAAAAGATGGCCGCAGAGGTGTTGCAGAATGCCCAGACGATGTTGGACAAAGTGAAAATTTATGAAATTAAAATCGCCGCCCAGACATCTAAAGCCAACCCTTTAGCCGCCATTGCCGTAGCCAGAGACGCACTCTTTCAATTAGGGGTTGATCTGCCAAAGGAACCTGATGAAACCACGATTAATAAAGGACTAGAAACCCTGACGAGTCAGCTTCAAGGCCGAGAGATTGCACAACTGGTTGATTTACCAGTTATGACCGATCTTCAGACTCAATCAACCATGCAATTATTATCTATGTTAATTGCAGCTAGTGTCCAGGGAATGCCGAGTTTGCTGCCCGTGGTTGGCTGCACAATGGTGAGTTTATCCCTTCAGTTTGGGAATACCTCCGCATCATCTGTGGGCTATGTACTTTATGGCATGGTGCGATGTACCGTTTTGGGAGATGTGGAAACGGGCTATGAGTTTGGGAAATTGTCACTAAATGTGCTGGATCGGTTTAAGGCAATGGAATTTAAGTCGATCATTATGCTGATGTTTGGATGCTTTATTCAACATCGCCAAGAACCTTTGAGAGCCGCGATCCAAACACTCAAAGATGGCTATATGGCTGGGGGGGAAACTGGCGAGGCTTTATACGCGGGCTATTGCATTGAACATTACAGCTATGCCAGCTTTTTTAGTGGTATAGAATTGGGCGGTTTGGGCTCGGAATTAGCCGCTTACAGCGATGCTTTATTGCAATTGAAACAATATTCGGCTCGGGATTATTTGGATTTACTTCGACAGACAGTCCATAATTTCAGGGAATTCCTAGGCCAACCGGATTGTTTGAAGGGAGCCGTTTATGATGAAACGGTAATGCTCCCCAAGCACCATCAGGGCAATGATTTGTGCGCGATCGTTTATGTCTATATGTACAAACTTTTGCTGGCTTACTTATGGGGGAATTACACCTCTGCCTTAGAGCATATTGTTCAAATCGAACGGTATATTTATTCGATGGCATTAGGAAGTGTTTTTATTCCCGTTTTCCATTGCTATGCCGCTCTGACAAAGTTGGCTCTTTTTCTCGACTCGACGGAGCCGGAGCAAGCTGATATTATTGCCCAAGTAGAAACCCATCAAACTGCACTACACGGGTGGATGCAAAATCACCGTATCAATCATCAGCATCAATGGCATTTAGTTGAGGCGGAAAAGCATCGAGTTTTGGGGAATAAAGCTGAAGCCATTGAACATTACGATCGCGCTATCTCAGGAGCTAAAGAAAATCAATTTATCCAAGACGAAGCCCTGGCTAATGAACTCGCGGCTAAATTTTACCTAAATTGGGGCAAAGAAAAAATTGCCCAAGATTATATGCAGTCTGCCCACTATGCTTATACTCTCTGGGGTGCTACGGCTAAAGTTAAAGATTTAGAACAAAAATACCCGCAATTATTCACTTTAACGTCAACTACTCCTCGGATGAAAGGGACGACAACTACCCGCACATCAGGTGGGATTGACACCGGCGCGACTTTAGATTTAGCGACGGTAATGAAAGCATCTCAAGCCATTTCTGGGGAGATTGTCTTAGAGCAATTACTGGTATCTTTGATGAAAATTATCATCCAAAATGCCGGGGCTCAATTAGGTTATTTAGTCTTAGAAACTCAGGATAAATTACTGATTGAAGCCTCGGGAGTTGTCTCTGATGATAATATCACGGCATTACAGTCTATTCCACTGGAAAATAACTTACCTGTTACCCTCGTAAATTATGTCGCGAGACTGAAGGAAGATGTGGTTTTAAATGATGCCACCAAAGAGGGGAATTTTGTCAAAGATCCTTATATTATCACCCATCAGCCTAAATCAATTTTATGTACTCCTTTGCTCAATCAAGGTCAATTAATTGGTATTGTTTATCTGGAAAATAATCTAACGACAGGGGCGTTTACTCCTGCCAGATTAGAGGTGATTAAATTATTATCAGGACAAGCCGCGATCGCGCTAGAAAATGCCCGTCTCTACCAAACCTTAGAAAATAAAGTCGTCGAGCGCACCGCACAATTAGCCGAAGCTAATCAAGAAATTAGCGCCCTTAACGAAAAATTGCAAGAGGAAAATTTGCGCCTTAGTGCGGAGTTAGATGTGGCGAAAAAATTACAAGAAATGGTGTTACCCAAACCCGCAGAATTAGACGCGATAAAGGGTTTAGATATTGCTGGATATATGGAACCGGCCGATGAAGTAGGGGGCGATTATTATGATGTTTTATCGAGTGAGCATGGGGTGAAGATCGCGATCGGGGATGTCACAGGGCACGGCTTAGAAAGTGGTGTATTAATGCTAATGGCACAAACAGCAGTACGCACTCTAAACGAAAGTAACGAAACCGATCCCGTGCGCTTTTTTGATATCCTCAACCGCACCCTTTATGGTAATATTGAACGGATGAACTCCGAGAAAAATATGACCTTAGCCATTATAGATTATGCTAAGGGTGTGGTGAAATTAAGCGGACAACATGAGGAAATGATTGTCGTGCGAGCCGATGGTGTTGTGGAAAAATTTGATACGATGGACTTAGGATTTCCCATCGGTTTAGATACAGAAATAGCTGATTGTATTGCCCAAACAACAGTCCAGTTAAATAGCCAAGATGTCGTCATTTTATACACCGATGGAATTACAGAAGCCGAAAATATTGATAAAGAGCTATATGGGTTAGCCAAACTCTGTCAAATAGTGGGAGAAAATCGGGGGCTTTCTGCCCAAGAGATTCGTCAAGCTGTGATTGACGATGTTCGACAATTTATTGGCAACCAGAAGATATTTGATGATATCACATTAGTCGTGTTAAAACAAAAATAGCCTGTTTCTATTATGAGAAACTAATTGATGCTCGCAAAGGATTGACAAAAAGACAATAATATGGTAAAAACCTGGTGATTAAGTTCAAGCTAAAATATCTTTTATCAATTTCCTCATTTAGCTAAAAACTCTTATCTTGCTAATATTTCCCTGAGATTTAGTATTAATTATTCCCTTTAGACATCTCCCAAAAATCATCTCAATCCCCGGCTTAACCTGCGCCACAATAGTTGTTGGAGATGTCTTTTGTAGTACAAATTTTTATCGCAGTGGGATTAGTGGGAACCCAGAAAAAAAAACAATAAAATAGCCTAAAACGTATATCCCAAAGGACTTTGACCTCGTTTTGCTTGATTTGTTGGTATAGGTTTCGTTTTTGGGATATGGTGTATTTTTCTTGTCCCGTAAGGGTTTGATGCTTTTTTCATCATCAAAAATGTTTAAGTCCCATTATTTGATGAAGACAGAATTCTAAGAAATATCCATCGGTCGTTTTAAGACTAATAGGGTAATATCATCAAAGACTTTTTGCTGATCAATATGCCGTCGCACATCGGTAATAATAATATCTTGAATCTCTTGAACCGATTTCTCCCAATTTTCACTGATAATATGACATAATTGTTCAAGGCCATAGAGGTTATGTTTCATATCTTCAGCTTCGGTAATACCATCAGTATAGAGTACCACACCATCCCCGGGTTGTAATTCTACCAGAACATGAGTAATAAAATCAAAAATATCATACTCAAGACCAATGGGGAAACCTAAATCGAGCGTATCAACCCGTTCAATTTCTCCCCCATTACGAACGATGATAATTTCTTCATGTTGCCCACTAATACTTAATATACCGTGAGAATAGTTAAGTATAGCTAAGGTCAAATTTCGTTGGGAGTTCATCCGCTGTATATTTTTATAAATTGTGCGATTAAGTGTGTCTAAAAACTTCACGGGATCATTTTCTTGTACTTCTTTCAGGGTGCGGATCGCGGTTTGAGTCATCAACATTAAAATACCACTTTCTAAGCCATGTCCTGTGACATCGCCTATACCAATTGTGATAACACCATCGCGATCGAGTATATCATAATAGTCACCACCGACTTCATCGGCGGGTTCCATAAAACCAGCAATCTCTAATTCTTTAATATTGTCTAATTCTTCAGTCTTAGGTAAAATCATGTGTTGTAGTTTGCGGGCGACATTTAATTCCGCACCCATACGCAAATTTTCTTCTTGTAATTGCTCGTTAAGTCCACTAATTTCTTGATTGGCTTTAGCTAATTCCGAAGTCCGTTCTTTCACTTTAGACTCTAGGGTTTCAATGGAGTCCTTGAGTTGCTCTGCCATGCTATTGAAGGAAGTTTCTAAGGTTTTGATTTCATCAATTTCAATGACATCTTTCATATCGACTCGTTTATCAAGATTACCACTGGCTATTTGCTTTGATGTTTCGGTAATTCTGATAATGGGATTTGTGATGATACTGGCGGTAAAAATACCAAACGCGATCGCGACTCCAAAAGCACCAATACAAAGTATAATAGTAGTGCGAGTATTCGCGTTAATTTGTTCCATAAAGTCGGATTCAGGGACGACGACAACAATTAACCAACTGAGTCCATATTTATCTCGAAAGGGAGAGACTTGTAAAAAGTGTCGTTGTCCGTTCCAGATAAATTCGAGTTGTTCATCTGTATCAATATCTGTGAGTTTAGGGAAGCGTGCCGTTAAAAACTTCGCGCTAGAATGGAGGAGTGGATCAATACTATCAACAGCCTGAACTCGTCGTTTTGTGTCTTTAGAAGTTCCCCGTAATACAGATTGATTTTTGACCGAGGTTGCGACTAAATCTCCACTGGGTTCAATGATAAAGACTTCACCGGAGCGACCGATTTTTAAGCTTTGAAGAAAGTCACTAATTTGATCGGGACCCAAGGAGCAAGATAACACCGCCAAAAGTTCATTATCGCGATCGTAAAATGGCTTAACTGCATAAATTTGGAGTGCATCATAGCCAATATTTGTGTAAAGATTCGTCCAAGTTTGTTTTCCTTTTTTCAAGGCTGTTTGATAAGAGGGACGATTGCGGATATCCCAGTTTGTGACAGTTTTAATAAGGGTTGTAGGATTTCCATCTTGGTCAATGTTATAATAATTAAGATTACCGCCACCAGGGATCAGTTGTTGGGCGATCTGGGGTTGTTCGACCTTCCGAGATGGATGGGCTGTTGAGATGCGATTAATCCAACCGACACGGGCATATTGACCTTCTCTATTGGCAAAACCGATATGACTAATTGTTTCATAAGTCTGAACTTGTCGCCAAAAATACCGTTGGGCTTCTGACATTTTCTCAAAGTCTAACAGTCCTAATTCTAGCATCTGGGCATTTAATTGATTTAACTGTTGAGGGACTTCCATATAATTTTTAATCCGATCGCGGACTCTCTCTGTCACTTCATTACGCAACTGACTCGCGAGATCATTAATAGCTTTTTGTCCATTGCGAAAGGAGAGATAACCCACAAGTCCCACCGCGGTAACGATTTGTAAAACAAAGGGAAGGACAAGAGTTGTTCGTAGACGAAATCGTCGGGAAAATTGAATCATTGAATCTATTAAACTGTTGGATTTCAGGTTGCTCTTTTTCGATTGAATTAAGTTCGACATAGTTGTTTTATTGGTTAGTCATTAAATCCTAATCGGGAAACGGGAAAGATTTATTTAATACATCCCATAGTCTTACTATCGAGCAGTGAAGGACTCACTAAATTGTCAAAAATGGATCTGATCAGTATTATATACTTACCCATGTTCCTAGTTACAACAGGGTTAGATTCGATTCCCCTACTGCTAAAAAAGGGGGGAAGATTCAAAGTCCCTCTTTTTCAGGGGGATTTAGGAGGATCAAAAATCCAGAATTTGATCACTAGCAACTTGAGTTACGGGAACAATGATATCTACGAGACTGATGACACAGATGGATTATGAGAGATAATTTTATTTTATGTGAAAGTGCTCATGGAAGCCACCGACTTGCTTATCGAGAATGGGGCGATCGCGATAATTCAAAGGTGTTAATTTGTTTACATGGCTTAACTCGCAACTGTCAAGATTTTGATTTATTAGCCCAGGAGTTAGAAAAGGAGTATTATGTCATTTGTCCTGATATTTTTGGGCATGGAAAAAGTGACTGGTTAACGAATCCGGCCCATTATGTGTTTCCTTTTTATGTGTCTAACTTGCTCTTTTTATTAAGACAATTAAACTTATCTCAAGTTGACTGGTTAGGGACTTCTTTAGGGGGAATCATCGGGAACGCGATCGCGTCTCAATTTCCCACCTTAATTAAGAGATTAATTTTAAATGATGTCGGAGCATTTATCCCCAAAAATGGTTTAAGACAAATTGCGAAATATCTTCGACTTCCCGTGCCATATTTTCGGGATTTTGGCGCAGCAGAAAGTTATATCCGTTATTATTATGCCTCCTTTGGAGACTTGACAGATCAACAATGGCAAATTTTCACAAAAAATACGATTAAACCCACACCGGAAGGGGGATATACATTACATCATGATCCCCGAATCGGTTGGAAATTTCCTGGGTGCGCGATCGGGGATATTCAAGATATTAATTTATGGGAATATTGGCGATTAATCCGTTGTCCAGTGTTAATATTGCATGGGGAGAATTCTAATATATTATTACCAGAAACCATTAGAGAAATGCAGGAGATAAACCCCCACACAAATGTAATTCATTTAGCAAATTGTGGTCATGCACCCGCATTAATGGACGAATCACAAATTAAGATGATAAAAAAATGGTTACTCCCCAAAAATTAGTAGGTTGGGAGGCATAGTTTCAGGGTTTGTTAATAGGAATACGCGATGAGGCAACCCAAGCTAAGATTACTCAAGGCTAAATATTATTTCCCCTCCCTTGAGGGGAACTCTCATCTATCAATAAAGGCATTTCTTCCTAGGTTGAGTTTCCCTTGGCTCAACCCAACCTACATACTACTCAAGTTATTTAATTTCCATTCCTAAGCACTAAGAAATTTAATTTTGGAGTAAACTCTTCAAAATAGTTTGAAATTTTCGATAAAATACATAAGTATTATGAAAACCACGGCGACGATTTCGATCATTACCACGAAAAATTATCACATCAACTCCTAATTTTTGACAAATAGGACAATCGCAATCTTTCCAAGGTAGCTCTCCTAATAACTTCCGGTACATTTTATCATGTAATGCTCTACGTTTAATAACATTAAGAGGGTCAACTTTACCATCACGAGGTAATTCTAAAAACTCATCATAAGTTAATAAGATTTCCAGGGTTTCTTCTAAAGAAGATTCCCCTTTATCAAAGGCTCTTAGGGTTTTTAAAGAAGCTTTTTCCAGCTTCCCTAATGTGGGATAATCGGTAATACCTGCTTCCACGACTCGTTTGGTCCTTACTCCATGTCTATTAACAGAAGGAATACGAATCGCGGCGTAGGTGGTTCCATTCATGGTATGATAATTATCTCTTGATCCAAACCAGGCTCTTCGCAAGGGACTCGCGCTGTCAAAACTGGTAACTCCTAAATGTCTAAATACAGGAATTGCATTGAGTCTCGCTACCCCAAAAAGATGTAGTCGAGTGGTTTCTTTTAAATAAGGATGAACAGCTTTTAAAATTTCAATGATTTCTTTATTAGGAGCTCTGGCAATTCCCCCTAACGCGATATAATCATAACCCATTTCAATAATAGCTTTTACGGATTCCGCGTAGGTTTCTGGACTCCACCCTTGGGCGGAGCCAATGGGTGTAAATTTATATCCCCCCTCGCGATGTTTTTTGATAAAATCTTCGGCATTTTTTAAGGTAATATTATAGCGTTTTTCGCGGATTCCGGGTTGGGCAAAGATACCAACAATTAAATGATCAATACTGACTCCATAATTAAAGTCGCCTTGCTCATAGTATTCTAATATTTCTGCGGTTGTATAAGGGGGGACTTCTTCTTTGATATATCCAAATGCTCCGCAGTCTCCCATGACTTCACCCGGAAAACGGATAAATTGATGTATTCCAAATTCATTAATTTGAGCCTTCTTTTTTTTATTACTATCAACCACGACTTTAGATACTAACATCCCATCATAGTTAGGAGTAGGGTATATTTCATGGGCATAAACTTCATCTTTATAGGTATCTCTTCCGGGTGTGAGTACATCATTAATAAAGTCATAACCGGGATCGACATGATCATCCCATTCGGGGATAAAATATTTCATGCCAAAATGAATATTGGGCGCGGGTGGTAAGTCAGGAATTGGTAAAAATTTACTAAATCCTAATTCTTCATCGTCTATTTCTAAGACTTCTATTTCTTTGATTGGCTTAGATTTGGTGGATTTAGTTTTTTTTGTCTTCACTGTTTCTACTCCTAGAGGTAATTCTAATTGCTGGGGTTGACTATTAATTAGTTTATCAAATAACTCTGGTGTTTCATAGACTTTTGATAATAATTCGGGTTCTCTCCTTAGGGATTCGGCAAATAATTTTAATAAAAATCCTTTTAATCCCACTAAGCCATATTTATAATGTTTGGCTTCGGCATTAGAGAGGGTTAAAATAAAGGTTTTTGCGGTTAAACCTCTAATATAGCTCTGACTTTTGTTACTGGCTAAAAATATTAATGTTTGATGGGGTTGAGTCGCGACGGGAAGGCTGAGGGATCTTAGGTAATTATCCCCTAATAATATCAAAATTAAATGATAACTATTAATCACGTCTTCAAAACGATCGCGTATTTGGAGAAATCTCGCCCATTCATCAACTTGAGGCCCCTTCATGGTATTAAAGGTGACTTGATAAGGGACAATTAATTGATGTTCAGAAATAAGACCATATCCGGCAGAAAGAATGATAACATCGACTTGTTTTTGTCCGAAGGTTTCGCGTAATTGTTGTACACCTTCCATTGCCCTTAAGTGTTGTAACCCGCGGTACATTTCACCGGCTCTACAGACAAAATCACTTAATTCTTTTTCGCGTTGTTGGAGTCGGGATATCTCTTGAAAATCTTCTAATACTAATTGGTTGTCAGGATGAAAACGCTTTTCTCCTGTACAGGAAGTGATCACTAAGATACGAGGCTGAAACATTAATTCTTTCTTGATATTGAGAGTGGATTTTGAGTAGGGGCACGGCAGTGCCGTGGCCCTACTTTGATGGGGGGAAATCCCTATGCAATTGACTCAGAAACCGGGGTTTTCTGGCAAAAAATCGTCATTTTTTGTCAAATTTTTGCCAGAGAAACCCGATTTATGATACGATGCCCTCTGTCAGCGCAGCTATCGCGCTGACAGAGGGCAGGGTTGTTTCATTCTAGGATTTTGTGCTTTCCACGATCAATTCTGCTACCTACAAATAGCCTAGATAAACCCACCCCAGTTAATTTCTCGATGGGGATGGGGCGGGTTTATATCATTTGTCGGTGGGTATCAGAGATTTCGGCGAACCCGCCCCTACGGTAGGACTTGCAATCCCCAAAGATGCTTTTTCCGGTGAGAATGAAACAGCCCTGCTCAGAGAGTGGGCTAATTTAGACCCTCTACCTAAGTCATGTTTTATTGTAGGGGTTTATTGCCTAAAATCACGCGTTTTCTCTATGATATTTTTTTGACTTAACTTGACAAATCTATGGTACAGGTAAATGGGATTTCCTAATAAGATTAAGACAAGATACATTTTTGCCGACTATCGAGGAAAATACGCTACTGTGAAAGGTAATAGAAAATAAAAAATGGAAAATTGAGACAAACCAAGTTTTATTTTTTGATTTTCCGTCTCAATTTTCCATTTCTCACAGAGGTAAAAAGATGAACCCAAAAGTGAATACGGCCACGCGGAATGTGGCGATCGTCGGGCCCTATCTGAGTGGCAAAACGACATTAATGGAAAGCTTGTTATCGGTTACGGGTACGATTTCTCGTAAAGGCACTGTGAAAGATGGTAACATGGTGGGGGATAGTTCCCCGGAAGCGCGCGATCGGCAAATGAGTGTGGAAGTGAATACCGCGAGCACGGAATATGAAGGGGTGCGTTTCACCTTTTTAGACTGCCCGGGTTCCATTGAATTTGCCCAAGAAACGGATAATGCTTTAATGGGCGTTGATGCCGCGGTTATTGTTTGCGAAGCTGTACGCGATCGCATTCTCACCCTCGCGCCTTTGTTTAAATTCCTCGATGATTGGGAAATTCCCCATATTGTCTTTATCAATAAAATGGATCGCACTTCTAGTGACGCGATCGCGACTAATTTCACCGCGCTTCTCACCGCGCTAAAAAGCGTTTCTAGTCGTCCTATTATTCCCCATCAATACCCCATCGTCAAAGATGAAAATCTACAAGGATTTATTGATTTAGTCACAGAAGAAGCCTATCATTATCATGCCGGAGCGCCCGCAGACAAAGTACCCTTACCAGAGGAATTAAAAGAGCAAGAGCATGAAGCGCGTCAGTTAATGTTAGAAGAATTAGCCAATTTTGACGATCATCTATTAGAAGAACTCTTGGAAGAAATCAACCCCGATCAAGAGGAAATAACTAAAGATTTGAAAATGGAATTAGGCGCGGATCTAATCGTTCCCGTCTTTTTTGGTATTGCCGAACAAGACTTTGGGACGCGTCCTCTTTTAGATGCCTTATTACGAGAAGCACCGAGCTCCGATGTCATGGCCGAACGTCGAGGTATTACTCTTTCAGAAGAGGCCCCTTTAGCTCAAGTCTTGAAAACTTATTATACACCCCAAGGCGGCAAACTTTCTCTAGTACGAATATGGCAAGGAACACTCAATGATGGCGCGACATTAAATGGTGTTCGTGTCGGTGGAATTTATCGTTTGATGGGGCTACAAACCCAAAGTTTAACTTCAGCAAGCGCGGGTGAAATTGTCGCGTTAGGGCGTTTAGAAGGGATGAAAACAGGGGATACTCTGAGCCAAAATGCCACGACGCGGACAACAGAATTACCAAAAGCAGAAGTTTTATCTCCGGTTTTTGCCTTCGCGATCGCGCCAGAAAAACGCAATGATGAAGTGAAATTAAGTGGCGCGTTAGCCAAATTAATAGAAGAAGATCCGTCATTAAACTGGGAACAAAACACGGATACCCATGAAATCATTTTATGGGGGCAAGGGGAAATACATTTAAAAGTCGCGTTAGAGCGGTTACGGCGTAAATATAATTTACCGATGGTAACAACTTTACCCAAAATTGGCTATAAAGAAACCATCCGTAAACCAGTGACTTCTATTCATGGACGTTATAAACATCAAAGTGGCGGACATGGACAATTTGGGGATGTTTATTTGGATATTAAACCCTTAGCACGGGGAGAAGGATTTAGTTTCAATCAAACCATTGTTGGTGGTGTCGTACCGAAACAATATATCCCAGGGGTAGAAATAGGAGTTCGGGAGTATTTAGAACAGGGGCCATTAGGGTTTCCTATTGTTGATATTTCGGTAACTTTAACCAATGGTTCCTATCATTCTGTGGATAGTTCCGAACAAGCATTTAAGTCCGCGGCACGTCTCGCGATGCAAGAGGGAATGCCGAAAGGTGAGCCAGTTTTATTAGAGCCAATTGCATCGGTAGAAATTTATGCTCCGAATGATTTTACCTCGAAGGTTTTACAATTAATTAGTGGTCGTCGTGGTCAAATTTTAGGTTATGATGCTAAGTCAGACTGGCAAGGATGGGATACCATTTCGGCCTATTTACCGATCGCGGAGATGCAAGATTTAATTGTCGAATTGCGATCGCAAACATTAGGAGTAGGGTTTTTTAGTTGGCAATTTGACCATTTACAAGAAGTACCAGAACCCATCGGCAAGCGAGTTTTAGCCCAGAAAGCATAAGCATAATTGAGGGGTTAAAAACGTTCAATCCAACCTACTTAATTTTGTAGGTTGGGTTGAATTTTGGTATATCGCGGATGACAAATAGGTTAGTTCAACCCAAGCTACTTTAGGGGTTAATACACCGCGTCATTATTAAATGAACGGAAGGCGCGAGCTTTTGTGAAAATTGTCCCCTTAGCAGTATTGACAAGGTATGAGTTATTGTGTATAATGATAATCATTCTCATCGCTGGCGGTAGAGTTAGTTATCCAACTAAACTTCAATCCCAGAGGGAAACCCAAACCTTACTGGGGATTCCCGATACTTGCGCTCAGGTTTTGGCAATAGTCCTTCAAAACCTGTTTCGAGAAACAAAAGTGACCATTAGATCAACTACGGAGAGAGGATTTTACATTGAATATCCGATTAATCACCCCTGAGGGGGTAGGGATGAAAGGGCGGCTCCTTAGCGCTCACTCAATCGGAAGGGGAAAAACGTAGGCAAGACGCGATCGCGCCCCAAATAAATTTGTAGTTATGGGAGAAAGGAAGATGAATAATCAAATATTAAAAACACCAGATAGGGTTTCGGAAATTAACCCAAGAGGAAGGATTCCTGTCACCATTATGACGGGATTTATTGGGAGCTGAAAAACAAAGTTCCATGCTATGTTTCCCAAGTGTATATTCCTGCCGAAGAGAAGGAAGCCCCAAAAAATCAAGGGGATTCTGATTCCCAATTAGTGAAATGCTTGGTGGGGTTATTAATTGAATGGGTGAACGGATTAACAACCGATGAAATATTGGTATTTCAGCAGGATTTTATACCTGGTACTGGTTGGAATGTCAGTTTGACACATTCCCGCCGTAATGAATTTTACCAGATATTTCAAACTAGGCAATGAAAGGTAATATTGAAAATGGGAACGGGGGGAAATGGGGAAATCAAAAGCCACTAGATTCCTTGAGAGAAATTGAATTTATTTTACTTTAAAATCAACTGAAAATATCTGATGAAAAATATAGAAATACCAGAGAAAGAGCTCATCAATAATATGCCCAATCGGAGGATGCCAGTAACTATTATTACCGGTTTTTTGGGAAGTGGAAAAACAACTTTAATTAATCAAATAATTGAAAATCGTCAAGGCTTAAGATTTGCCATATTAGTTAATGAATTCGGGGATATAAATATTGACAATCAGTTATTGATTTCCCTCGAAGAAGATATGATCGAATTGAGTAACGGCTGCATTTGTTGTACGATAAATGATGGATTTGTTGAAACAATTTACCGAGTATTAGAACGGCAAGACCCCCTCGATTACCTGATAATTGAAACTACCGGCATAGCCGATCCATTACCGATAATTCTCACATTGCTAGGAACGGGATTACGACATTTGATTAACATTGATGCCATCCTCACGGTGGTGGATTCGGAAACCTTTACGCCGGAACATTTTGACAGTCAAGCCGCCTTGAGACAAATAATCTATGGTGACATAATACTGCTGAATAAAACAGATTTAGTACCTGAAGAAAAAGTGAGGGAACTGGAGAACTACATCGGAACTGTGAAAGCCGAGGCCAGAATTTTGCGCTCGCAATACGGTCAAGTCCCGCTGCCGCTAATATTAGATATAGGATTATTCCAGCCCGATGTTTCTTCAACTGAAGACGATCGCGATTCCCACCATCTAGCTAAGGACGGTTTTGTATCTGTTTCTTTCCGCAGTGATCGACCTTTTGCCGTCAAGAAGTTTCTGGTATTCTTGCAAGAAAAAATACCCGCGGATGTTTTTCGGGCAAAAGGAATACTCTGGTTTAAAGAAAGCTATAGGAGACACATCTTTCAACTAAGCGGCAAACGCTACAATTTGAAAGACGAAGAATGGCAAGGAAAACCCAGCAATCAACTCATATTGATCGGACGTTCCTTAAATCAACTACAGCTATACCAGCAGTTAAATAACTGTTTGACTAGGTAGCTGATCGTAGATTGGGTTGAATTTTGCTATATCGTGGATGACAAATAGGTTAGAGATTCAACCCAACCTACTACTTCTGGCAAATTATCATTAATTTCCTTAATTTCCGCGATCATAAACTTCAAAAGACTGATCGAGCCAGACTATAGGAAAAATTGCTTCATCCCTATAGCCGATCATGGCTTTTAAACCACTAAAGCGGAATGCGATGAGATCCACATCTTCGGTAATGCGTCTGGGAATAGGAAGCTATTGCAGTCAACTATTTCGTACCCAACCCCATGACGGGGTGCAAGACGAAGCTCTCAGTTTGGCAAATTCGTAGTGGGAGCGTCTCGAATCGGCGGGAGCTAAGAGGGATCTCTCCGCTCTGATGCTCCGCACAGGCTACGCCAACCCACTACAGTTTTTTTGCTTCTTTGAGATGCTCCCGTCAGGATGTCTGCCCTACAATGGTTTTTGGTGATGTCGATTGAAAAATCTCAGCCCCATCGAACTTACCTTAAAATAAACCTCTGGCAAAGCTTTAATTAATTTAGCTTTGCAGAAGTTAGAGAAAGCTAATTTTCCTGATAGGATTAACCATTAACCATAGGCCCTGGCACTCTGTCATGCTATTTGAGATTTGAGGTGAGAATGATTGACTATATTCGCAATGGCGATGATATTTACCGCAAATCTTTTGCGATTATTCGCGCCGAAACTAACTTAGAAAATTTATCCGATGATTTAGCTCATGTCGCGGTGCGGCTCATTCATTCCTGCGGTATGACTGATATTGTACAGGATTTAGAAGCCTCACCGGATGCTGTCAAAGCCGGACGAAATGCACTCTCTGGGGGCTCCTCCATTCTCTGTGATTCTCAAATGGTTGCTAATGGTATTACCAAGACGCGATTGCCCAGAAATAATGAAATTATTTGTACCCTCAATCGTGCAGAAGTACCAGAAATGGCGCGGCGAATTAATAATACGCGATCGGCCGCGGCTTTGGAGTTTTGGCTACCTTATTTAGATGGAGCCGTCGTCGCGATTGGCAATGCACCGACGGCTCTTTTTCACTTACTAGAAATGCTCGATCGCGGTGTGCCAAAACCTGCCTTGATTCTCGGCTTTCCCGTTGGGTTTGTCGGTGCGGCGGAATCGAAAGCACAACTGGCGCTAAATAGTCGTGGTGTGCCCTTTATCACACTGCACGGGCGTAGGGGCGGAAGCGCGATCGCGGCGGCCGGAGTGAATGCCTTAGCAAAGGAGAGCGAATTATGACTGAATTAGGACGACTTTATGGGTTAGGAATTGGCCCTGGTGATCCCGAATTGCTGACACTGAAAGCATACCGGATTTTGACCTCAGTTCCCGTTATTGCCTATCCACAGACGTTGGAAAATGGCACGGTTTTGGCACGCGCGATCGTGGCTGATTTTATTCGTCCCGATCAGATTGAGATTCCCATGCCCTTGCCCTTTAGTGTGGCGCGATCGTCCCAACCCTATTACGATATTGCCGCGGAAAAGATTGCCCAACACCTAAACGCCGGACAAGATGTCGCGGTGCTGTGCGAAGGGGAACCGACGCTCTATGGCACATTTATGTACCTCTTTAATCGGCTCTCAGGGCAGTTTCACACTGAAATTGTACCCGGAATCTCTTCCACAATGGCCAGTGCCGCGATCGTGGGTGTACCACTCACTTACCGTAATGATGTATTGAGTATTATACCTGCCACATTGGATGAAACAACATTACGCGATCGTGTTGCCGTTGCCGATGCTATTGTCATTATTAAATTAGGCAGACACTTCGCGAAAGTTCGCAAGATTCTTGAGGATTTAGGACTTTTGAATCGCGCCCTTTACATTGAACGAGTAACCCAAGCCAATCAACAGATTATTCCTATTACCGAAGTCGATCCGGTAGACGTTCCCTATTGGGCGTTAATTCTCATTCCCAGTCAAACCCAACCACAATAGACATCTCCATAAACTACTGTAGGGTAGCATTAGCCTGCCATTGCTCCTACTGTAGGGTAGCATTAGCCTGCCACATTGGTGTCAACTTAACGTCAAACCCTGAGTCTGTCAGGGGTTAAAACCCCTGCCTAAAAGCTAAAGTCCTCTAAAGAGGACTAAATAGATATATGAGCGAAATTCATTCAAACCCTGATTGATCGTGAACGGTATTATAAGCGTTTCAGCTTTCGCAAGAAGTCTAATATTTAACAATTTTTTTCTTAGTCCTCTTCAGAGGACTTTAGCTATTAGACAGGGACTTAAGTCCCTGGGCGGGCGGGCAGATTTCGGCTTAAGTTGACACCAATGTGCCTGCCATTGCTCCTACTGTAGGGTAGCATTAGCCTGCCATTGCTCCTACTGTAGGGTAGCATTAGCCTGCCATTGCTCCGATTTTGAGGAGATGTCTAATAAAACCCGCGATAGTGAGAGATTCAACTGTAGGTTGGGTTGAATTTTGCCATATCTCCCATGAGAAATCGTGGAGAGATTCAACCCAACCTACTTTAATACGTCACTAAAGTCCGAACACTAAATGCCAAACTATTCGTGATACTATCAGCAGAATTAACACCAGACAAAATCGCGATTAACTCTGGTGGATTTACAGGCGTATTCGTGTAATTACTGACTATATAAACCTGCAAATTACCATTAGTAGGTACAAATTGATAATTGTCGAGATTTCCCACTAAAACTAATTTATCTTTGCCGACTTCAAAGTTTTGAATTAACGCGTAATCATTATCTCCACTTTGAGCATAGAGACTTCGACCATAATAGGGCATTTTGCGATCAAAAACATCACTGAGAGAAAAGGTATCTTTTTCGGGACTTCCAATTAAGACATCAACTTCATTAGGTTGAGAATTTCCCACGGACCAAAAACTCTTATTAATCTGCTGATAGTCATTTAAAGGAGATATAAAAGGAGCAACACTTACTCCATATATGCGAGCATCTTTGCCAAAACCAGTAATGGTATCATTAATGCCACTGTCCCCTTGAAAAACCCCAGTTCGGTTTTCGTATTGTCCATATAAAAGATAATGTTCAAGTCCTGATTTTAAAACTCCTGCTTTGACGGCTTGATCAACATCAGGATAACCACCACGATAAATGCTTTCGACAAAGGGGGTTCCATGACGACCTTCACTTTGTCCAAACTGGAGAAAATGTGCTAATCCTGAACTCAAACTGCCAGCTTTTACGGCTGCTGCAATATCGGGATATCGTTGCAGATATTTCTGTTCATCAAAGAGAGCAGAGGGCGATCGCGCTTCGGTTTCTCCAAATTGAATAAAATGATCTAAGCCGGAAGCAAAATTACCATCTTTGACGGCTTGGGCTACGGCTGGGTTAGTTTGTAAGTAAAACTCTTCATTATAAAAAGGAGAAACATTCACTCGTTTTTCTTTTAATCCATATTGGATAAAATGATCGAGTCCTGATTTGATGCTCCCAGCTTGAACGGCTTGTTTTACATCGGGATTAGAATTGAGATAAAAAGCCTCATCGAAAATTACAAAACTCATATTTTTATACCTCACATTGACAAAAATACTCCCTGATTCTTCTCTCTTGATAAATTATTAATTAATAAGACGTATGCCGAAACAGGGTTGATTAAAAAAATGTCATTTTTGCCAACAGATCACCGCCCGAAACCCGTTTTTTTTCTGAGCAAGTTGGCTTTAGGTTTTTGTGTGGTTTTGCTGTTGGTGACTAAACGCGCGCGTTTCTTGACTGTTAGATAGATAGACGAATCAATACAGTAAAAGTTCACCGAAGTTTCTAGTTAATCGAAATTACCCGAAACCTTTTTCTGGGGTAATTTTTTCTAATTAGTAAGTAAGATTCCCCAGAGAAAAGAAGTTTCTTTTAGGTTCGTTTTTATCATTCGCAACTGACGCGATACCAATTTCCCCAAATCATGCTAGACATTCTGGACTCCCCCTAACCCTTGAAAAGGGGGACTTGGTGTAAGTTGTTGCTCCCCCCTTGTTAAGGGTATTAGGATTTCCGTCAACTTTTTGGAAAAAAATTTTCAATCCGGGCGGAAAATAATCCCGCGGCAATGGCGAATTGAGATAATAAAAATAAGGATGCGATTAACCATACAGAATGATTTAAGGATAGGGAAAATGGATACTTTAATAAATTAAAATAAAAGGAAATTTTTTGTAATTTTTTACCGCGACGTTTGGCGGTAATTGTCTGAAAATAAAAGTTCCCCCGTCCATAATTAAATTGTTGTTGCCAAAATTTTTTCAAGCTTAATTTATGGCCATGATAAACTTTCGCGTCCCTTGCATAAATCATTTTATAACCTAAATGTAACCAGCGATCGCAAAATTCCCGATCTTCTCCTGCGGCTAACGGAAAAGAGGCATCAAACCCACCTACTTTGATAAATAAATCTTTCGCAACGGCAATATTATTCGATGTGAAAAAATGTGATTCTTCTGGATTCGCGTTATAATAACTGTAAAGATAATTAATAATTTCTTGACTAGCTGTTGTATAAATATTATCAGTTAAAGAATTAAGTATTGTGCCACCAATTAAACAATATGGTTGTTTATTAAATTGTAATTCTAATTGTTTTAACCAATCAGATGTGGGGGTACAATCATCATCGGTAAAGGCTAAAAACTTACCTTTCGCTGTCAAGGCTCCTGTGTTTCTCGCTTTCGCCGGCCCGGAGTTTTCTTGTCTAATTAGGGTAATATTTATCTGATTTTGGTACGGGCTAATAATTTCGTCTAATGGCGTTTTACTGCCATCATCAACGATAATAATTTCCATCCGATCGCGTCTATAGTCTAATTTCAGTAAAGAGGCCAGACATTGTTGCACGCGATCGGGACGATTATAAGTAGGAATAATAACGGAAAAAAACAAACTTTCATTATTCATAGAAAACCCGGAAATCAATTCCAATCGAAGAAGCAAGACTTATCGACAATCATAAATCAATATTCAAGATAAAAAGTTTTCATATTTTTGGCTTGAGGAAAAGCTGGGGGACGAGGTTTTAACTTATCGGGTTGTTCTGCATTATTTAAGCTGCGAAAATCCTGCACTTTTTTCTCCGTATCTGCAATAGTATTTTCGACAACATTTAATCGTTGTTTTAATTGTTTTTCCCGTTGCTCAATCAAACGTAATTCCGCCTGGATTCGCTGTTTTTCCATGACTAATTTATAAATATCTAATTGTAAAGATGCCTCCGACTGAGGGCGTGGCATGGTGCTAATTTTAGGACGAATGGGACCCCGTGACGGTAAGTGATTCATAAGTAAGCCTACTCAGTCTATGATAAGTGTCTTTATATCATAGCACATTTTCCCTGTTATTGATCATTATTTGATCGCGGAGTTTAATTTGCGGATAATTGGCTATCGGAGGGAGTGCCAGCCGGAGAATTTATTGGGGAGATTTAATCACTTTTTTCCTCTGATCAATTTGTTCTTTTCTTTTAACTATGTGTGTTCTAATTTTCGATAAATTGTAATGATTGTCCTCTAATAACTTTCGGTAATATTCTAGGTTTTCTGGTGTGGCTTCTGTACCTAGAATTTCTCTAAACATATTTTTGATTAAATTTTGGGCTTCGTCACTTCGAGATAATTCTAATCGTACAGTTTCATAGGACTTTTTTTGTTTAATTGTCAAGTTCACATAATAGGCTAATTCTGATTCCGTGGGGCTACGTCCTAATATTTCGACAAAAATCTCCTTAATATTCATTTTGGCTCTTTCTGGTGTTCTGAGAACATCTATGCAGAAAAAACCAAAGTATGTCATAGAACAAATTCTATCCCTTGGTGTTTCCTCTGCACAACTGACGATCACGCTCAGACATATTATCACAATAATTCCCCGATAAAGTAAGTTATTCATCATTTTTTTCCTGGGCTTAAATTGATAAACTAATTCGGGAACCTTGAGGGGTTTTTATCACTTCGATTCGGGCTTGAAATGCCTCTTTTAAATGAGGAATATGAGTCACCGTTAAAATACAGGCAAAGTCGGACGCGATCGCGTTAATGGCAGAAATTAATCGATCGCAACCTTCGGAGTCTTGAGTCCCGAAACCTTCATCAATCACTAATAATTGTAAAGCCGTACCCGCCCGTTGTGCTAATAACTTAGCTAAAGCCAGACGAATAGCAAAACTAATACGGAAGGCTTCACCACCGGAATAAGTTTCATAGGAGCGAGTCCCCCGGGCATCGGCAATTAAAATATCTAAAGTGTCGATAAATTTGGGTTCTTTTTTACTAGATTTCGTCGCTTTTGTCGCCCTTTGCGTAATAAATTGAACGTGCAATTGATTGGCACTTAACCGGGATAAAATTTGATTAGTTTCGGCTTCTAATTGGGGTAAAATATTTTCAATCATTAAGGCTTGAATGCCATTTTTACCAAAAGCCTGCGCTAATTCTTGATAGACTCGATATTGACGTTTTGCCGCGGTAATATGTTCTTTTTGTGCTTCTTGTTGACTTTCTAAACTCTCTAAATATTGTTGTTGTTGTTGCAATCGCCCTAAACTTCCTAACTGTTGATCCAAACTTTGCCGCCGTTGTTGTATATTTTTCTCTAAGGTGATAATGGCATTATTAGGATCGGGGGTTTCTTCTAATTGCTCTTGAAGAGAAGATAATTGCGACTTGATATTTTCTAAATCCTGCGCTCTCACTTCCATTAAACTCATTAATTGATGAATCCGGCTATCTAATTGGGGAAATAATTGTTGTGCTTGACGCAATTCTTGAACCCGTGATAACCAAAATTGATTATCACGCATTTCTCGACGTAATGCACTATGTTCCTCCAAATTATAGCCAATTTCTCTAATATAATTTTCTATCTCTCGAATTTGTCTCTGTAACTCAGAATTGGTGTTTTCTTCCTCTAATTCCTGTTGACAATTAACTAAAATCACTTGTAATTCGGGGCGACGTTGGTTCAGTTTTTGTAACTTATTTTGAGCCTCTTTAATTTGACCTAATTTCACTTCCACCCAACGCCATCTTTTTTCCTCATTGCGAGCCAGCGCATGATTTTCTTGATTATAGTTTAGGTTTTTGAGCTCGGCATCAAGTTGGTTTAATTCCGTATATAATTCTCGGGCATAGTCCCCCGTTTTTAGCGAATTTTCCAGACTATTTGCTTCGGCTAATAATTCTTGAAGATGGTTAAGATCATTATCAATTGTTTGTAATTGTGATTGAATAATTCCCCGTTTTTCTCGTAATTCTTGATAATGTACTAATTCCTCTTCTATCACCCGATATTCATTTCGTAAAACTTGTATTTCTCGTTCCGATAATGTTAATTGTTCCCGCACTATCCATAATTGATCCCATAATTCCTGTTGTTGTGTCTGTTGTTTTTTGATCACTAATTCCAAATGGTGTTCATCTAAGGCACGATCGCATAATGGACAAAGGGGAAGAGTGATAATTTCTGATTCTAAATTATCACTTTGAGGGGGAACTCCTAATAATTTAATTTTTTGCTCTAATTCTGCTAAACGTGCTTCATAGTCTCGTTTATTGGCATTTAAACGCTCTAAAAATTGATGTCTTTCTTGTCCTTTTTCTCTTACCCGTTGTTGATAGACTCGTTTTTTCTCTAATTCGGTAATTTGATGGGATGTTTCTCCTAATTCTTTTTCTAATTGAGGTTTACGTTGTTCTTGAGTTAAACGCATTTTTTTCGTAGATACATGAAGTTCCTCTAATCGCGCTGCTAAACGTGCCTGTACTCTTTCTATTTGTACTTCCACCTGTTGACGATGTTGCACTAGGGGGGCGACTTTTACCTGTAATTCCTCTAATTGATTCAGACGTGATCGCGCTGTTTGTAGTTGTTGAAAACCTGCTTCAACATCGGGTAATTGTTTCAGAATATCTTGAGTCTCTTTTTCCTGTTGCTCTAACGCGTCTAATTGGGCTTGTACCTGTTGAAGTTTCCCCTGTAATTGACTAATTTTTTGTCGCTGTAACTCTTGTAATTGTTGACGTTTCCCTTGGGCTTCTTGATTTTGTTTAAATTTAACAGACAGAGTTTCTTCTAAAGTTTGTAAATCTTGAAAATGGGCTAATCCCGCGTTTATTTCCTCTTCTTGTAATAATAAAGCTTCCAGCTCTTGTTTTTGCTGTTTTGTCACCGTTAATTCTTGTTGTAAACGAGTACATTCTTGACTAAGATGATCATATTGTTGTTTTTGGCCATTTAGCAATTTTTCCCAAGTGAGACGATGATGTTGTTGTCCCTGTAAATGCTGTAATTGTTCCGTATCTGCCTTTTGTTGCTCTTGCAGTTGAGCGATCGTTTCTTGGAGTGTTGAGGTTTGAGAGACGATCGCGTGTTTGTCGAGTAATTGAGTTTTAATCTTATCGGTACTTTCCTCTAAAATGTCCACCCGGGCTTTGAATTTTTTGGCTAATTCTTTCGCGTTTTCTGCTAAAGTATCATATTGATTAAGTTTGAGGAGATTAACCAAAACATCCTTACGCTCCTTGGGTTTTTTGATCATAAACTCATCCGCGTGTCCCTGACGCAGATAAGCCGAATTAACAAAAGTTTCGTAATCCAGTTTAATATAATCTAAAATCTTCTGTTGAGTCGGCCTTAAGCCTCGCTCCGTTAAGGTGCGAAAATTATATTTATCCGTACTATCGGGATTCGTAGCAATTTGAAATTCTAAATGGGTGGTTTGTCCCCGACGATGATTACGAATAACCCGATAAATTTGATTTTGAGTAGAAAAAATGAAATCAACTTTTACCTCCATTTCTCCCAAATGGATAATATCATCATCCGAACCCCCGCGACATTCTCCCCAAATCGACCACGCGATCGCTTCCAATAAAGAAGACTTACCCGCGCCATTCGGTCCACAGATACACGCGGTATGTAAGCCTCGAAAATCAAGAGACGCGTCACGGTAGCTTAAAAAATTTTTCAAACTCAGTTGTTTCGGAATCATGGTCAATAAACCGTCAGAGTCAATATCTCATTGATCACATTATAAAACCAAGTTGGCTATTTATTCAATAAATTTGTCAAAAAAGAGCTAAAACCTTTGTCTAAATCTTCTGTTTAAAGGAATTCCTAGGGGCTCTTTCACCAACATCTGTGCAGCAAAACAGACAGGGATCAAAACCCGCCCCATCCCCACCAGCCGGTTTTTTTTCAGGTTATTTGTTGATAGGGTTTACCTCTATTGAAGTTATATTTTGAAAATAGGGGTTAACCCGCCCTTACAGATGAAACAGCCCCGACAAAGCCGCCCTTATCTTTGACGATTTCGCAATAAGTGATTTAGATACAGTATCGCGTATCCATCTATCAAAAACGCGATGTAGCCGAGAAATTTTGAAATACATATTTTTCCGCGATCCGCCAATAACGAGAAAACCGCTTCAGATCAATCAAACCATCATAATCAATAAAAGACTCCAAAGGTAAAATTTCTAAAGAAAGTTCAGAGGCTACGCGATCGCGAATTTCCCCAAAGCGAGGACTTGGGCTTTCCACTGTCACCACAGCATCAGCCTGATTTTCTCTAGCGAAATTTAAAATTTCTGTTGCGACATCACCCCGTCGAATACTCACAGGTAACTCTAACAAACATTCATAGATAAAAGTAATCCGTTTTAAGCTTAATTCCCATTCATTAATTAACGCGTCATCCCATACCCAAATTGCGGGCAAGTCAGGATATTTTTGGAAACTCGGACTTAAGGGACTTAGACAGTCACCATGAACCCAAATTATCTTTTTATTCATGGAAATTTCTCCTTTTATGTGAGGTAATAAGGCAAGGGAGTTACCTCCCCAAAATTAAAGTTTTTTAACGGCGTTTTTTTCGAGGTTTTTGCCAACTTTGACTGCCACCCTCGCGGTCTAATTTTTCCGATTTGGGAAATAATTTTCTTTCTAATTCCTCATAACTCCCCTCAAAATCACACTTACCATAAAGAGGACATTGACGACAATAAACCCCTTGACTATATTTCTCCAAATTTTCCCGATTAAAAAAATAGGGTTTATGACTAAAGGTACTCGCAACCCATTGCCAAGATAAATTATTACTCGCGGGATCGCCATCTAATAAATGTTGTAAAAACCAACGCGCTCCCCCTTGCCATTTTACCCTTCGCCAATGTATAATATAAGCAGCAAACCACATTCTTACATGATTATGCAAATACCCCGTTTCCTTTAATTCCTGACTGAAACTATCCAGACAAAATAATCCCGTCTTACCATTAATAATATCCTCCGGTAATTCGGCTTGATAATTGGTGGCAAGAAAGCCCGTTTTATAAGGTTCGATATCTTCCCAGATGTTATCCCCTAATTCTCGATATAATCTTTGCCAATAATCACGCCATCCTAATTCATTGATTAACTTAAAAGCATCAGCGCGATCGCTTACTTGAGAAAGGACGCGATCGCGAACTTCCGCCAAACTCAAAACCCCATAACGCAAATAAGCAGATAACCGTGTCACAGAGCCGTCTAAAAAATTACGAGTGGCACTATATTTAATAGGATCAACATTTTGGAGTAAAGTTTCGGCGGATTTCCGTCCACCCGAAATAGGACTAATATCAGGAGCTATCATTGCCGCGTTAGGAAATTCCTCCCGTAAATAAGCAATTAACTCCTCTCTGTTAGCAAACTCCCGTCGCATATTCTCCGACATATTATTTACTGAATAAATTAATAAAGATTGCTCGGTTTTCCCTTGATATTCTGATTAGACAAGAGGTGAAACAAGGGGCATCGGGGTTTCCAGAAAAATAGCACCTCGTTGTATTAGCTCTTGCTTTATTTCTGCCGTAATTCCTGGGTTATTTCCCCATTGTGACTTCCCAACTTCAGCACCTTTCAACTTGACATTAGTCAAGTTAGCTCTTCTCAAATCCGCGACAATCAGCTTAGTATCACGGAGGTTAGCTTCACTGAGGTTGGCACCACTGAGATCGGCTCCGGTGAAGTCAGCACCACTGAGATCGGCTCCGGTGAAGTCAGCACCACTAAGATTGACTCTTCTCAAGTCTGCGACAATCAGATCGGTTTGACTGAGATTTGCTCCACGGAGATCGGCTCCACTGAGGTTGGCTCCACTGAGATCAGCTTCACTGAGGTTGGCTCCACGGAGATCGGCCCCACGAAAATTAGTTCCAATTAGCTTGGCTCTAGCAAAATTACTCCCACTGAGAATAGTTAATCTCAAATCGGCATCTCTTAAGTTAGCTCCACTGAAATCAAGGTTACTAAAATCCGCCCAAATTAAATTAACAGCTTGTAAGTATTTTCCTTTTATGCCTTGAGACTTTATTTCCTGAATCAGTTTAGTCTTTTCTTCTATATTTAGCTGATCTTTTGTATTGAGAAAATGGACTTTTTTGATCGGTAAATTTTCCCCAATTAATCCACTAGATTCAAACAAACTTTGAATCTTATTCAGAGTCGTTTCTGCCCCTTTTAAGATAATACGAACATTGATATTATCTACATCAATAATCGTTAAATTATCATCCTGAGTTAATGATTGTAGCATCTTCAAAATAGCTTTTAACTTAGCTCTATTAATGGTGTTATTTTCTAGGTCTCCAGCAATATCAAGAGCTAAAAAATTGACATAATAATTAGTATTTTTTCTGTCAGTGGTAATATTTTCAGTCATCTTTGTATCCTCATACTTTTTGTGTTCATCTATTGAAATAATGACTCAATAGTAGGTTGGGTTGAGTCTGGAATTTTTTGTGATTCACAGATAGATGCTTGGCTCAACCCTACCTACTTCATCATATTATATCATTAAATTTGTTGGGAAAACCAAATGGCAGCACTTCCATTACTTTCCTGTTGTAAACGCCCTAACCTTTCTGCTAGTAACGCGATCGCGCTTACCCTCTAAGGCCCCGGATATATTCGACTCTTGATATTTGCCATCGGGTTGTAAAAGAAATACTAAAACCCGCGATCCTTGGACATCAATAACCCAATATTCAGGAATTTCTAAGCCCGAGTAAATTGGTTTTTTTTCATCTAAATCAGTGGCCAAAGTAGTATCACCAACCTCACAGACTAAATCAGGCACAGGCCAGTCCCTTAAATTCACGCGACGGGGTTCACCTTCTCGCCAACGAGGAGAACCTTCTCCTATATATAATACCTGATCAGGGGAGGCCGCCCTTTGTTTGGGTTTTTCCAAAATACAACCCCCCAAACAATCAAAAATTTGTCCTTTTTGACGACTAAACCAGACAAAAAATAACATTGTCAGGAGTTCACGATATCTCGCGTGATCGATTCCTTCCCATCCCCTATCAACAAAAAGATAACCTTGATTAAAGAAAATACGAAAATTCTCAGCATTAGCATTTTCGCAACACTCGACATAATCTTCCCAAGTTGCCCTTTGCCAGATGGGAATTTGATCGGGGGAATTCCTTGGCGAAATCAGAGTTAGAGTCCCCATAGTACCCTTTTTCTAATGATTTCTTTTCCGATGTTAAACCAGTATTCATCCCTTGGGGTAAACTCAGGGATAAATCTTACACAGTCTGGAAAGTTCTCGCGTGAGCACTCAACCCCAACCTCAAAAACCTATCATTACAGATATCGATCGCGCTATGATGTACCGTTGTCTGCAATTAGCGCGTCGCGCCTTGGGACGAACATCACCCAACCCCTTAGTCGGTTCCGTCATCGTCGATGCCGATGGTAATATTGTCGGGGAAGGATTCCATCCCGGCGCGGGAAAACCCCACGCGGAAATTTTTGCCCTCCAAGACGCGGGAGATTTGGCAAAAGGCTCGACAATTTACGTTAGTTTAGAACCTTGTAATCATTATGGCCGAACGGGGCCCTGTTCCGAAGCATTAGTCAAAGCAGGTGTGAGTAAAGTTGTAGTGGGAATGGTTGATCCTAACCCCCTGGTAGCCGGTGGAGGTATTAAACGATTACGAGATGCAGGAATTGAAGTCGTTGTCGGTGTGGAGGAAGAGGCTTGTCGTCAACTCAATGAGGCCTTTATTCACCGTATTCTCTATCAAAAACCTTTTGGTATTCTGAAATACGCGATGACACTTGATGGCAAAATTGCTACTAATACAGGTCATAGTACCTGGGTAACAGGAGAAGAATCGCGTAAGGAAGTACACAGTTTACGCGCTGCCTGTGATGCTGTAATTATCGGGGGGAATACGGTACGCCGAGATAATCCTTTCTTAACGACTCATCATGAAGATGATCGTAATCCTTTACGCGTAATAATGAGTCGTACCTTAAATTTACCCGCAAATGCCCATCTTTGGGATATAAAGGAAGCTGGAACTTTAGTTTTAACTCAACCTAATGCTAATCCTGAATTTCAGAAATTTCTCATCAATGCTCGCGGTGTAGAAGTGATAGAGTTATCACCTTTAACTCCTGCGACAGTAATGAAATATCTTTACGATCGCGAATTTCTCTCAGTTTTATGGGAATGTGGGGGAACTTTAGCCGCCCACGCGATCGCGGAGGGTTCTGTACAGAAAGTTTTAGCATTTATCGCGCCTAAAATTATCGGTGGACAAGGAGCACCAACCCCCGTAGGAGAATTAGGATTTGCCTCGATGATGGACGCGTTAACCCTCGAAAAAGTCACAATACGAAAAATAGGTAATGATTGTCTAATCGAAGGTTATTTACCTCAAAAATAATAAAAATTGAGGTTGTTTCTAAGTTAGATCAAGAAGGAAGAAGGAAGAAGGAAGAAGGAAGAAGGAAGAAGGAAGAAGGAAGAAGGAAGAAGGAAGAAGGAAGAAGGAAGAAGGAAGAAGGAAATTATCCCCAATCCCCAATCCCTAATCATCAATTCCCAATCCCAATTAGCAATTCCCCAATTCCCAGTTAAGAAGGCACAAACCATAAAATCAATTGTTTTAGCAATTAAGAACGTCCTCACATTCGAGATTGCTTGCCATGAGCTTAATCGGAAAAAATTTTGATGGTTTATTTGAGCACAATAGAGCCATGATAACTTGGACACTCATGCTAGGAAGTTTAGGCATAGATGCACTTTTACTAAGCCGATGGATCTACTATGAACAATTCAAAATTACCAAAGAAATAGAAGAGGAGGAAGAAATGTTGACCCCCTACGAATCTCACGAAGACAACTCAAGTTCAGTAAATTCGACAGCCACTAATGGCTCGACAAAAGTGACGACAAACGACTCTAATCTCATGGGATGGGAATTTAAAATTGTCCGTGCCTCAAGCGATTTATTTCGCAATCCCGCGATTTTCCATCGTCTTTGTCAAGAAGAAGCGGAAAGCGGCTGGATTTTATTAGAAAAATTGGACGATCGCCGAGTGAGATTTAAACGTCCTATTGCCATGCGAGATATATTACAATCAGAAATTCCTCCCATCGATCCCTATCGTTCCCAATATGGACCTAATGGTAATTGGATATTATGGGTAAGTAGCGCGGTGTTTCTCATGGCGATGATTCTCCCCGCGTTTCTCGGTTATGCTTTAGTTTCTTCTAGTTTGAAACAATCTAACTCATCCCCTTCTATCTTAGCACCTTCGTCGGAGTCCAATCCCTCTTCTGCTCCGGGTTCTAATTAGGAACAAAACCCCGTCATCTGGGCGGGGTAATTCATTAGACATCTCCCAAAATCCGATTAAAGGCAGGCAGGATGCCTACCCTACAGTAGTTTTTGGAGATGCCTATTTAGAGAGATTGAGGCGCGATCGTTAAATTATAATTAGTATTTCCTTGCTCTTGGGAAACTCGCACAAAATAATTACCCGGAAAAAGAGTTTGAGGGGGTGCGAGATTTTCAGGAACGATCCCAAAATTTTGGGACTCCGCAATGACATCATCACTGCCAATTTCACCATTACCATTAAGATCCTGAATTAATGCTAAATCCGCATCCCCATTTAACCCATCTAATCTTAAACTCAATTTACTGGGTGTATTGAGGATGAAACTATAAATATCCGTTGATTTTTTATCGTTTAAACTGCCGTTAACTGATTTAACATCCGTAAGAGAACCCAGCGCGATCGCGTTGTTTAAATTATCACTAGCCGCGGGTGCAGTTGTCAATCTTCCCTCAAAAATACCATTGGTAAGATAATGACTAAAAGCACTTTTTACTACTCCATTTTTTATGGCAACATTCACCTCTGGGTATTTGTTTAAATAATAATTTGTATCAAAAAAAGCACTGGGATTTCGCCCTTCAAATTGACCCAATTGTAAAAAATGTTGCAAGGTAGTTAATTTATTTTGACGCACCGCGGTAGCCACATCAGGATTATTAGTTAAATAATACCTAGTATCAAATACCGGATGGGGATTGCGACCTTCATATTGGCCATGTAAAATAAAATGATCGATCGCGGTGGTTTTATTTTGATTAACCGCGGACGCGACATCAGTATTTGTACTTAAGTAATAAGCCGTATTAAAGATCGCGTTAGGATCACGGCCTTCATATTTACCAACCTTCTGAAAATGCTCAAATCCACTGGAGTAGGTTCCCGTTGCTACCAGTGTCGCAACATCGGGATTATTTTGGAGATAATAGGTGTTGTCGAATATAGTGTTTAGGGTTAACATGAAAACAAAATTTTTTCTTTGGTTTAGACTGATTCTATGTTATCTTAATTAATGATGAGTGTGCCTTAATTATGGCTAAATCCCCTTTAATGAGCGCCTTACGCGCAGCCTACAATATTGCCCAACTTTCCCGTAAAACTGGCATTCCTGTCGATGAATTATCGGGGATGATGCGCGATTGTGTTTCCCTGAATCATCGGATTTCCCGTCGTCATCTTTTACAAGGCGGCTTGGCGATGGGGAGCGCGATCGTCGCGGCAAGTTATCCCCGTCAACCCGTCTGGGCCCAAACAAGTGCGCGATCGTCTATTTTAATTGTAGGCGCAGGATTGGCGGGTTTAACCGCGGGGTATCGTCTCAAACAAGCGGGAGTACAAACGGATATTATTGAGGCGACTAATCGTATCGGTGGAAGGGTTCGTAGTTTAAATAAAACCTTGGGTACTGCTACCATTACAGAATTAGGAGGAGAATTTATTGACTCTTCTCATGTAACGGTACTCACTCTCGCCACAGAATTAGGTTTAATCGCGATCGATTTATTGAATGTCCAACAGGGATTAGTTGCTCAAACTTTTTTCTTTCAAGGGCGACGAGTTTCGGTGGAGCAACTCGCTCAAGATATGATAATTTTATCAGAAAAAATTGACCTTGCCCGTAATCAAATTGGGGATGTTGTCACCTATAAATCCTTTAACCAAAGAGCATCAGAATTAGATGCTACTTCCTTAGCCGCGTATTTAGAACAAGCACAAATTACTCCCCTTCTGCAACAAGCGATTAATATTGCGTATCTTGCCGAATTTGGATTAGATACTGAAGAGCAATCCTCCTTAAATTTAATCTCCTTAATTGGCACTGATGTCGGTAAATTTAAGATTTATGGTGAGAGTGACGAACGCTATCAAATTCAAGGTGGAAATAACCAAATCACCAATCAACTCGCGGCAAATTTATCCAATTCTATTGAAACAGGAATCGCGTTAGAATCAATTAATATATTATCCGATGGACGTTATCGGGTAGGATTAAGAGCGGGACAAAGCGCCTTTGAGCGAGTCTATGAGCGAATTTTATTAACCATACCCTTTAGTACCCTCCGCAATGTTCAAATTAATGCGAATTTACCACCTCTCAAACAATATGCCATTAATCAATTAGGTTATGGCACTAATGCTAAAGTTTTAACATCCTATCGCAGTCGTATTTGGAAGGATTTATATCAGTCAAGCGCGGAGACTTACACTGATTTAAACTATCAAACCAGTTGGGAAGCGTCTCCTTTTAGCACGGGTAGTAATTCCGTTGTCACCTTCTTTTTAGGAGGGACCTCTGGACTCGCGATCGGTAGTGGAGTCCCCAACAGTCATGCTGCACCCTTTGTTAATCAATTTAATAATGTCTTTCAAGGCGTTAAAAATGATAGACTTAATAGTAAAGCGTTTCGTGCTTATTGGCCCGGAGAACGATATGCTTTAGGCTCCTATTCTTGTTATTTAGTTGGACAATGGACACGCATTCGGGGTGTAGAAGGCGAAAAAGTGGGAAACCTTTATTTTGCCGGGGAACATACTTCTCTTGACAATCAAGGATATATGGAAGGAAGTTGTGAAACGGGAGAAACCGCCGCGATTTCTATTCTTAAGGATTTGGGATTAAAAGCCGCGGCTGATGCTTTGACAAAAACGCGATCGGGGCAAAGCGTGACGCGTAAAAACAGATTCTTTTAAGTTGTAGATTGGGTTGGGTAAAATTGTCATTTGTACTGCGACTTTCCCTATTCAACCCAACCCATTATTATTTTGATTATTGGAAGATGAACCACAAAGGCACAGAGGACACAAAGGGGTTATTTTCTATTATTTTGAGATTCGGAAATGAAGAGATAAATAGATTTTGTGGTATATTAAAATAAACCTATTCTTATTTTGAGGGTAGAAAAATAAACCACAAAGGCACAAAGGCACAGAGCGGTTATTTGCTAGTAACTATTGATTTTATTGCTTCTTCCTTCTTCCTTCTCCCTTCTTCCTTCTTTTTACCCTGAGCGTAGTCGAAGGGCCTTCTTCCTTCTTCCTTCTTCCTTCTTCCTTCTTCCTTCTTCCCTCTTCCTTCTTCCTTCTTCCCTCTTCCTTCTTCCTTCTTTATTATGACAACTACACAAAATAAGACTTCGCGTACTCTTCCTCCTGGGACTTTAGGACTTCCTTTTATTGGGGAAACTTTATCGTTTTTAAAGGATTCTAGTTTTGCGAAAAAACGTCATCAACAATATGGCGCGATCTTCAAAAGTAGTATTTTTGGCTCCCCGACAATTTTTGTGGAAGGCCCCGCCGCGAATCAATTTGTCTTAACCCATGAAAATGAATATTTTATCGTTAAATGGCCTCCTAGTACCACAAAACTTTTAGGTGATTTTTCTTTGGCATTACAACAGGGAAGTATTCATCAAAAACGTCGTAAACTGATTTATCAGGTTTTTCAACCCAGGGCGATCGCGGGTTATATTGAAACAATGGAATCCCTGACTCAATCTTATTGTGATAATTGGGTGAAAATGGAGACGTTAACATGGTATCCTGAATTAAGAAATTATACCTTTGATATTGCTTGTAAATTATTTGTCGGCATGGATGGTGCTTCTCAGAGAGCCTTGGGCCATGCTTTTGAAGTTTGGGTGAATGGGTTATTTAGTATTCCGATTAATTTACCTTGGACGAGATTTGGCAGGGCTTGGCGCAGTCGTCAATTTTTGTTAGCCGAAGTTGAAAAGATTATCCGCCAACGTCAACAGGATAATTTATCGGATGTTAATGATGCTTTAAGTTTGTTAATTAATGCTACCGATGATGATGGTAATGCTTTAAGTATTGAGGAGTTAAAAGACCAAATTTTGGTGCTTTTGTTTGCAGGGCATGAGACTTTGACATCCGCGATCGCGTCTTTTTGTCTATTGATGGTGCAACATCCAGAAGTGTTAAAAAAAGTGAGGGATGAGCAGGAAAAATTTAAGGAAGAACCCTTAACACTGGAAACTCTCAAACAAATGACTTATTTAGAACAAGTTTTAAAAGAAGTATTGAGATTAGTTCCTCCGGTGGGTGGCGGTTTTCGACAAATCATTGAAACTTGTGAATTTATGGGGTATGAATTACCGAAGGGCTGGAATATTTCCTATGGTATTAATTTAACCCATAAAGATAAAGACGTTTATGAAAATCCTGAAACTTTCGATCCTGAAAGGTTTTCGCCAGAGCGAGCATCAGGGTATAAACCCTTTAGTTTTGTCACCTTTGGCGGGGGAATGCGAGAATGTATTGGCAAAGAATTTGCCCGATTAGAAATGAAGATATTCGCGGTGAAATTAGCCCGATATTATCAATGGGAATTATTACCCGATCAAGATATTAATTTAATCCCTGTACCGACTCCCCATCCCGTCGATGGGTTACGGGTTAAATTTTCCCAATTAACTTAAGTATCGCATATATAGCAGTTCTCACAAAGATGGAGTATGCAAAAAAACAGTGTTGTCAAGCTTTTTCAGTTTAAATCTATACGTCCATAATCCAAGAAATGCTATATTACCACCAAGGCACTAAGACACTAAGATTTATGATATTACCACTAAGGCACTAAGACACTAAGAGAGGTTATAGTATAGCCTTTCGACTAAATATGGAGTATGCCAAAACCTAGTGTTGTCAAGCGTTTTAAGTTTAAATGAATACCTCCATAATCCCAGAAGTGCTATAGCCCTTGTTACTGGGAGCTAAAACCGATTTGGCTCCCCCTAGCCTTAATAATGGGCAATTGATCGCGTCTAGCCCCCAGATTGACTGGAGTTAACAATGCCATTAATGCCTGTCGTTAAAGTAAAACCCGGATATAAATCCCAGTCTATTGATACCAGTATTGATGCCGATTTTTTGCTTTTTCAACTATTGGAAAAACTCACACCAATGCAAAAAGTAATTCGCACTATTAACTTTAATAAAGCAGTACGAAATCTGGCTTTATTAGGGATAAAAAATCAATTTCCTAGTGCCACAGTTTCTTTAATTAAAAAAGAGTATATTAAGCGGTGTTTAGGGGTTGAGTGGATAGAAGTATTGTTCAATTATTTATCAGAAGAAGAGTTAATGATTCAAGAGCCAATTTGGTTGGCAAAGAAAATCGCGGATATTCTGGAATCCTTACAAATTCCTTATGTTGTGGGTGGTTCCGTGGCTAGTTCATTACTAGGAGAAAATCGGGCTACTCAAGATTTAGATTTAGTGATTAATATTTCTATGAGTCAAGCTCAATCCTTAATTAAGGCAATGGAAGGTGAGTTTTATATTAGTGAAATTGCTGTGATAGAAGCGATTGAGAAA
>JBEDKD010000119.1:0-22076 GCA_041172365.1 Cyanobacteriota bacterium
GATTTACAGGTATGCTGTAATTGATATTCTTTAAATATCTCATTAGCTTTTTCTCTGAAGGATTGAATCTGTTCTTGTGGAGATAACCAATTTTTACCAGAGGCTTTTTTCTTCTGCCACCATTGGGATTCTTTAATCAGGCTTTCAGGATCTTCACTGGGGATTAGATAGTGATGAATATTTAAGAATAAATCAAGGAGATCAACTTTATTCTGCAAACCCGACTCAATGATATTATTGAGGACAGATTCTTTGGTAGTATCAAACTCATCAATAAAGATAAGTGCATTATTAATCAATCGTTCATGGAAGTAATAAGAAGGCTCAATAAGTGTCGTATTTTTGAGGATAAACTTATCTATGCTTAGAAATAAAACGGTTCTCTCATCGGTAAATACTGCGGGATAAAGTTTTCCAATCCATTGATAATCTGGATTCGTTTTAATTGCTTCTAGGCGTTCTTCTTTGGTTTTAAATTTTTCTTTTAAGCAGGCTTGGATGCGTTTTCGGAATGCTGGCTCTAGTTCTTTGCGAATTTGATTGGCAACGCTATCTTTAACTTCTTTGGGTAGTTCTTTCTTGTCACATATTTCTATACATTTCTTTAAGCTTTTATAATCGTCTGTATTCTGGAAATAATCAGTAATTTCATTATCAAGTGTGAGTAATTTGTTAATAACAGCCTCAGAATTAGAATCAATAAAAAGGACATTTTTATCAAATATTTCTTCCTTTTCATCTTGGATGAAATGGTTTAAAAGTTCTGCTATAGGAAGATTTTTTTTGAGGTTAGTAATAAAAATAATCTTTCTTTTTTGATCAGCAAATTCTTGGTAATTATCATAGATAAATTTCAGGACATTGTAGGTTTTGCCAAATCCTGTGGGCATACTTAACAGCAGCAATCCCTGATTATTTTGTTTACAGTATTTGTTTAATATTTCTTGCATATCTCTGATCACCTTAATAGATTTGAAATTTGAGGATACTCAAGAAGGGGTAGGTTTACGGCACACCAAAAATCTGTCATATTTAAGGTGGGCATAGCCCACCCTAATATAGACTAAAACACCTCATCTAAAGCCGCGACACATCGCTCACAAATTAGAGGATCTTCTTGGGATTCCCCCACATGAGTCGAATAATTCCAACACCGATCGCACTTTTGTCCATCCGCTTTCGTTACACCCACTGCTAACCCATCAGATTTAAAACTGTAGGGTAACTCATCCACTACTTCTGGTGATTCTAATAATTCCACCCCTGATGTAATGAATAAATAACGCAATTCATCTATCCCATTTCCCACCAGAGGAGACTTATTTACTGGGGAAGATTCTGGCTTAATTTTCGCGGTTTTCTCTAAAATTGAGAAGGGAGAAGGAGGACTCGGTATCGTCACAATTGCTTCGATCGCGTCTTCTTCTTGAGATTTCGCCACAGGTTTTGACTCGTCATCAGAGAAACGGCCTAAAATTTCCTGTATCCAACTTTGCAGAGTTTGAGATAACTTTTCGCGATCGTCTGCATAGAGCAAATTACCCAAGACAAACCAGCCTAACCAAGCTAAACCAATTAATTGCAAAATTGACGGAAATAGGGGAATCTCATTAATCGTATTGATTAACGCGTCTAATATCTTAAACGACAAAAATCCACCAAAAATAATCAACAATCCTGTCAATACTGACTTATATTTTTCATAGAAATTGCCCAGAGTAGGCAAGAAATCTGACAATAATTGTACAGTTTGAAGGAGTCGATCGCGCACTATCGTGTTTTGCCCTTGAGCCGTTGGCTCCCCCTCTTCAGGGTGGGGAGAAACAACAGACTCGATCGCGTCTTGCCCTCCCGAAGGTGGAGAAATCGTCTCCAAGGGGTTAAGAGAAACTAACAGTTTTTGACGCTCTTGATCAGAAACATAAACTAACACCTTCGCCTCTAAAGAAGAGCCGATCGCCTTTTCATTACGAGCTTGCTCTAATACCTTATTAACTTCACCCCGTAATTGACGCAAGGATTCCCAAGATTTGCCTAACTCAGGATTACACCACTCTGGCTCTAACTTCACCCAACCCGCTTCAAATACAGACTTATAGGCAGTCGGATAGGGGATAAATTGCCAGATATCTTCCCCTAAATGACATAACACAGGCGCGATCGCCCGGGCTAAATTTTCCAACGCGATCGCCATTACCGTTTGACAACTACGACGGCGGAAACTGTCAGGCGCACTAATATAAAGACGATCCTTAGCAATATCCAGATAAAAATTAGACAAATCTACCACACAGAAATTTTGAATCATCTGGAAGAAGCGGAAAAACTGATACTTATCAAACGCGTCCTTCACTTCCGAGAAAACTTCCGTCATTCTGTGCAACATATAACGGTCTAATTCGGGTAATTTTTCATAAGGTATCCCATCCTTAACGGGGTCGAAATCATGCAAATTACCCAGTAAAAAACGCGCGGTGTTGCGAATTTTGCGATATACATCGGCCAATTGCTTCAGCATATTTTGACCTAAAGGCACATCGGAAGAATAGTCCACCGATGACACCCATAAACGCAAAACATCGGCACCATATTCCTTAATCACAACAGCGGGATCAACCACATTCCCCAGAGACTTACTCATTTTCCGTCCCTGTTCATCCAATACAAAACCGTGAGTTAATACTGTTTTATAAGGAGCATGGCCAGTCGTCGCGACACTGGTTAATAAACTCGACTGAAACCAACCTCGATGTTGATCGGAGCCTTCCAAATACATATCAACGGGATAACGTAATTCTTCCCGTTGTCTGGCTACCGCGGCCCAAGAGGAACCTGAGTCAAACCAGACATCCATTGTATCGGTGCCTTTGCGATACTTATGGCCATTATTACGATAGGATTCTGGTAATAATTCGGTTTCGGATAATTCCCACCAAGCATCGGAGCCCGAAGCCGCGATAATTTTTTGAACATGGGCGATCGTTTCTGCATTGAGGAGGGGTTCATTGGTTTCTTCATCGTAGAAAACCGGGATGGGAACCCCCCAAGCCCGTTGACGAGAGATACACCAATCGGAGCGATCGCTTACCATCGCGGTAATTCTCTTTTCCCCTTGGGCGGGAATCCAATTGACTTCGGCAATAGCTTTTAACGCGGCATCACGGAAACCTTCGACGGAGGCAAACCATTGCTCCGTTGCCCGAAAAATGGTTGGTTTTTTGGTACGCCAGTCATAGGGATAAGAGTGCGCGTATTTTTCTTCTTTAATTAAAGCGCCTGCTTCCGTTAGCGCGTCAACGACGGCACCATTCCCGTCACCGAGGACATTTTTCCCCGCGAAGGGACCGGCTTCCGCGGTAAAATTGCCATCTTCATCAACGGGGGAAAGAATGGGCAACCCGTAACGTGCCCCTACGATAAAGTCTTCTTGGCCATGTCCGGGCGCGGTATGTACTAATCCTGTCCCAGAGTCCGCGGTAATATAATCGCCGCCAATCACGACGGGACTTTCGCGATCGAACAGGGGATGTTTATAGGTACAATTTTCTAAGTCTTTCCCGGTAACTGTGGCTACTACGGTTAATTCTTCGCCAAATGTCTGAGATAACTTTTCCACTAAGTCGAAAGCGACTAGGAAAAATTTATCTGTGGTTGCAGATGTTTTGACAACAGCATATTTAAGTTCAGGGTTAACCGCGATCGCGAGGTTTGCGGGAATAGTCCAAGGAGTAGTCGTCCAGATAACGGGCATGAGGTGAGGCATAAAAGGTTTTAAAACCGATTTCACCGTATCGCTTAATTTTGTCATCTGGAAAGCGACATAAAGACTGCGAGAAGTGTGGCCTTCAGGATATTCTAATTCTGCTTCCGCGAGGGCTGTTTTAGAACTAGGGCTCCAGTGGACAGGTTTTTTCCCTCGATAGATATAACCTTTAAGCACCATTTCCCCAAAAACCGCGATTTGGGCCGCTTCATATTCTGGTTTGAGGGTTAAATAAGGATTATCCCAATCACCCCAAACGCCATAACGTTTAAAAGACTCGCGTTGTTGTGCCATTGTTTGCTCCGCGAATTGTTTCGCACGCAGACGTAAGGCAAGGGGAGTCAATTTTTGACGATCGGCCTGCTTCATATCTTGAAGCACTTTCAATTCAATAGGCAAACCGTGACAATCCCAACCGGGGACATAACGGACTTTTCTGCCTTGAAGAATTTGATAACGGTTAATAATGTCTTTGAGAATTTTATTAAGGGCATGGCCGATGTGGAGTTGACCATTGGCGTAGGGAGGCCCATCATGGAGAATAAATAATTCGCCTGGGTTTTCCTGTGACACGCGATCGTAAATTTTTTGGTCGGCCCAAAATTTTTGTAATTCAGGTTCCCGTTTGACAGAATTTGCCCGCATATCAAATTTAGTCTTGGGCAAATTAACGGTGTCTTTGTAGGATTTGGCTTCAGTCACAGTCGGTGCTCAAGGATTTTACAAGACGGCTTTGGTGTTTATTTTACCTGATTTTGTCTTTTTTGTTGTAGGTTGGGTTGACGCGTCACCTCTCTCGGCAAAAAGGGTAAAAAAGTCAACCCAACGGACCCATGATTTGTAGGTTGGGTTGACGCGTCACCTCAAATCTCGGCAAAAAACGTAAAAAAGTCAACCCAAGGGACCCATGATCTAATGTCTATAGGATTAGTTCGGTAGAGGGCTTGACACCGCGATAATCTATAATTGGGCGGGCACGGGGGCACCGCCCCTACAGGTATCATTGGGCGCGATCGCGATTGGTAGGGGCAATCCCCCCGTGGTTGCCCCCCGTGGTTGCCCGTTTTGCGATCGCGTGGATTCGACATTTCCTTGAATAGAGTGGGTTTAAGCGCGATATTTAATAAAATGTGGTACGGGCGCGATCGCCGATCAATTTTGCCACCCACGAATAATCTGAATAAACCCGCCCGACTCATTCCTCTTCACTCGCGATCGCGTCTGACAACAATTCGCGCAAATTGTCATACTGATAAGGAGGTCGCTTTCTAACAGTTAGCACAGTCAATAACTGTAATTCTTCTTCCACTACATACACAACTCGCCAAGATTCTATCCTAATGCGATATAACTCAATGCTTGAAGGCAATTCAACACCCAACTTTAATGTATCCATCTGCTTGCGGCTGTCGGGTCGGGGTTCGGAGGACAGTGCTTTCAACAGTCCGAGTATTCGCGGCCGCATATTGCCCGGTAGAGCGCGAATTTCTTGACGTGCGGCACTAATTACTTCAACTCTATACAAGGCCATCTGCGATCAATTCCTGCTCTAAATCTTCCAGAGAAATCGTTTCCACTTGACCGGATTGGCGCAGTTGCATCCACTCTTGGAAAATCCCAATATCTTCCCGATCTTCTAAGCGATCTATCATTTCTTTCCAAGAAGCTAACAGCTCCTCCCAAACTTCTACTGGGATAAGCACATCAGTTTTATTTCCTTTGGCATCAGCCACGTATTTTACCGATGTTATAGCCTGTGTTACTTTCATTTTTTTAGCCCGGTTTAAATCCATCATTTAATTATAGACTCAGCTCGCGTGGATTCGGCAAACAACAGCCAAATATTCCTCTCCACAAGGCTAACATTGCTATGGATGATCCTCATGGATACCAGCACGACTGACCGCAAAATCTGATAGCATCGGGACATTGACTCCCATGTTTTTAATGAACTCATCAGCCAATTCATCTAAAAGTATTTCAAACTCGATATCGCGGATTTTTGCCTCAGAATTACTTACTGTTGATAACAGGCTCGACGCGGACTGCCAATTTAGGAAATCAAGAAAATTAAGAATAACTTCTCGCGACGGTTTAGCCAAATAACACAGCTTACCTACAATGCTTTCAATTACAGTTTCCATACATTTATCGCGGGTTTTTATGATTTGTCGATGGGTGTCAAATATCTCGGCGAAAGAGCCCCTACAGGCCTGGTAAAATGTTGCCTAAAATTGGTAGGGGCTATGGGCGCGATCGCGTCTGTCACCCACCGATAATCTTGATAAATCCGCCCCAACCCACCGATAAAAACGATCGCGCTGGGGACACAAAACTAAGGTAAATGCCAAACCTTAATAGAATTATCAAAACTACCACTGACCAAAATCTTATCGGATTCATTACTAAAAGCCACCTTCACCCAAGAAGAATGACCTTTTAATGTTCCAAGGGCGATCGCACGATCCATCGACCAAAGTTTAATCGTACCCGCGATATCACCACTGGCTAAAGTCCCACCATCGGGACTAAAGGCCAAAGACTGCACCTTATCGCCATGATCCCCCAAAGTCCGTAATAAAGACCCCTTATACCCCGACAAAGAAGGTGTCACATCCCATAATTTAATCGTATTATCCCAACTGCCACTGGCCAAAGTCGTACCATCAGGACTAAATGCCACGGACCACACGGAGTCACTATGACCTGATAAAATACCTAATAACTCCCCACTTTGCCAACGCCACAGTTTAATCGTGCCATCATTACTACCACTGGCCAAAAGATTACCATCGGGACTAAATGCCACGGACTGAATTTCTTGGGAGTCTCCAAGTAACGCGTTTAAGGGAGTGAGGGTGGGTATATTCCAAAGTCTGATCGTCTTATCTTTCCCCACACTGGCTAAAGTGGAACCATCGGGACTAAAGGCTACGGCAAAAATACCATTTTGATGGCCGACAAAGGTATGAATCAGGGTTCCCGTTTCCACATCCCAGAGTTTGACGGTATTATCGGCGCTTCCACTCGCGACCTTTTTGCCATCGGGACTGATCGCTAAACCCCACACTGCATCCGTATGTCCCTTAAGGGTTTTGAGCCGTTGACCACTTCCCATCTCAAGGATCTCGATATTACCATTGGTGGTGCCACTGGCGATAAAATCTCGATTCGGACTCAGGGCAATGGACCAGACTGGGCCCAATGTCATCGCGAGGGTTTGCATGGGGATCTGGTTTGTCTCTATATCTTCTGGGGGTGAGTATCGCGGTTCAAAATCGGGGATGCTTTGATGGGGTTCCGGTTGTAATGAGGTTTGGGGGATGGGCGTGGGGATACGGCTACTTAATATTAATGACAAAATCGCGATCGCAGCTCCACCCCACGCGGTTAATTGCCATTGAGGTTTTTTGACAAAGATGGGGAGATATACTGGACCATGTTTTAAATCTTTGAGAACTTCGATCGCGCTTTGATAGCGTTTGGTGTGATTCCGTTCTACTAATTTATCAAGAATACGACTGAGGCGATCGCTGACGGGAACTTTCAAATAGTGTCGCCATACCCAAGTATCGGCTTTGATATCAAATAAGTCAAAGGGTGACAGATCCGTGAGAAGATGTAAACAAGTGACTCCGAGACTATAAAGATCGCTATTTGCTTTCACTTGACCTCTTAGTTGTTCCGGCGCGACATATTCTGCACTCCCTCTCAGATGCTCTCTGCTCACGGATTTTTTTGGGGAAAGCGCGATCGCACCAAAATCGACTAAACAAATATCCCCGCCTTTATCAGGAGTTAGGCGCGATCGACGAATAATTGTTTCTGGTTTGATATCACGGTGAAAGACTCGATTTTCATGGGCAAATTGTATCACTGGGAGTATTTCACTTAACAATTGCCAAATCTTCTGTTCATTAAAAACCCCTGTCTGAGAAAGTTCTTGTCCTAGATTTTGACCTTCGATATACTCTTGTACTAAATATTGATAATCATCCTTTTCTACATAGGCCCAAACTTCGGGTATTTGGGGATGTTTGCCTAATTTTTCTAACTCCGGCGCGAGGGTGCGAAATTGTTGCCCCACTTCGGGAAAATATTCTTTGATCACGCAACGGGGTTGAGAGGGTTTATCCTCATCAACTGCTAAAAATGTTCGCCCCAAGGGACTGGAGCCTAATACTTCTCGCACACGATAACGGTTTTTTAGTAATAAGCTTGCACCACAACTGTTACAGGTAATGTCGCGATCATTGTGGTTTTCTGGTTTTGGGCAATCGGGATTAATACAGTAACTCATACGCGTAGGCCTATCCGTGAGTTTATATTATTATTTTATGCTTTTCTCTCTGTTTCGTGATCCTTCTTCTCCGCGTTTTTTTCCGGGGGCGCGATCGGCTCTTTCCCTTCGGAAACCCGTGCGACGGACGATTGTCCGCCGCACCCCAAGAACACCCTTTGTCCTTGAGCCACACAAAAACACTCTTATAATACAATGGACTGCATTACCTAAAACATTTTCTTTACAAAAATTTACATCCTCTTTAAAATAAGACTAAACACAAGAGACATCTCCCAAAAAGTCAAAGGCAGGATGAGTCTGCCCTACATACAGAAGCAAGGACATCAAAAACTTATGCCACTAATTCGAGTCCCTAAGTCATGGGAAATTCCCGAAACTGAAGTTACACCCGAATCCCTTTTTCTCAACCGACGGCGCTTTATGAAAAGTTTAATTGGTGCGGGCTTAACCGCGTCCCTTTTTCCTCTGGCCGGATGTCAGAATAATTCTCCTGTCAAACCTACCACGGAAACACCCTTAAAAACTTTTTCCGGCTTAATCAAAAATCCCGCGTTTGCCTCTGTCGATCGCGCCCTGACGGAGGAACAATTTTCCACCAAATATAATAACTTTTATGAATATGGAGGAACGAAATCAATTTGGCAAGAGGCCCAAAAATTACCCTTAGAAAACTGGAAAGTGGAAGTTACCGGATTAGTGAAAAACCCACGGATTTATGATCTCGATGACTTAGAGAAAAAATTTCCCTTAGAAGAGCGAATTTATCGGTTTCGCTGTGTCGAAGCCTGGGCAATGGTAGTGCCTTGGGTTGGGTTTCCCATGAAGGCACTTTTAGCGGATGTGGAACCGACATCTCAAGCGAAATTTGTGCGATTTATCTCCTATTATAATGCAGAAATTACCAAAGGTCAAGGGGTTTTCTCAAGTTTTTATCCTTGGCCCTACGCGGAGGGTTTAAGAATTGAAGAAATGGCGAATGATTTAGCGTTTTTTGCGGTAGGAATGTATGGCAAAGCCTTACCGAAACAAAATGGAGCACCCTTACGCGAGGTTATTCCCTGGAAGTATGGATATAAGGGGGCTAAGTCTATTGTGAAAATTGAGTTTGTCGAGAAACAACCCGCGACTTTTTGGAATACTGTCGGACCGAGTGAATATGATTTTGAAGCTAATGTTAATCCGAATAAACCTCATCCCCGTTGGTCCCAAGCTACGGAAAAGTTAGTGGTGGCTGGTTCTAGTTTTTCTTGGGAAACGCGATCGACTTTATTGTATAATGGTTATGGGGAATATGTCGCGAGTCTCTATTCTTAGTTCGTAATATTTTTATGCACCACAAAGGACACAAAGGACACAGAGATGATAGGATAAGAAAGATTGTAAAAAAGTAGTGTAGGCATCTTGCCTGCAAGCTAGACTCCACCACGGATCAAATGGCATTGTGATATAGAAATCCTAAATAGGTTGTGGTAAAAACCTAGGGGTGGTATCCGTGCCTACCCGGAGCATCTCAAAGAAGCAAAAAAAAACTGATAGGGGCACGGCACTGCCGTGCCCGTACTTGAGGTAGCCTGTGTGTAGCACAAACGTCTCGCTCCCTAGGAATCTAATAGGGAGCGAGACGCTCCCACTACCAATTTATAAAAATGAGATGCTCCCTGCCTACCCCTGATCAATGGGGGCAACCACGGGGGAATTAGCCCTACAAAAATATGACAATTCCCACTTATCTAATCCTCAATAGATTGTGGTAAAAACCTAGGGGTAGGCACGGGCAACCACGGGGGGATTGCCCCTACAAAAATATGACAATTTCAATAGGATTGTTATAGTTATTGCCTCTTTTTTTCTGTAACTATTTGTTGATAAAATTGTTCTAACCCGGTGACACAGAGGCGATCGTCAAAGAGGTTATCTACCCGATCGCGCATTTTTTCTTTGATTTGATTTCGCCATTCTGAGTTAAGTCCTAGTTTAACCGCAATGTTGATATAATCTTTTTCGTCTTGGGCGATGGTGTCGTCAACTCCTAACATTTTTAGGAAACTATACGCGTGTAACCCTCGCATAAATTGGCCCGGATATGTCACAATCGGTAAGTTACACGCGATCGCTTCTAAGGTGGTATTTCCACCGGACCAAGTAATTGTATCTAAAAAGATATCACTTAGATAGTTTATCGCGATATAATCAGCCCTTGTGGGAAGGGGTAATACACAACAATGATTATTACTATTTAGCCCTAAATTCCCAAAGGCTTTTTCCAGACGAGGAAGTAATAAATCTCCCCGTGGAAATAGGAATAACGCGTTGGGTACTAGACTCGCGATTTCTGCGAAAATATAATCATATTGGGGAAGGTATTTAAAGGGGGCTTGACAACATAAATAAATTATGGCATCATCAGGCAAGTTATAATTTACTCGCGTCATTGTCAAATCTCCGACTAGGGGTTTGGGATAAGCTACTCCGATGTTAGGTAAACGAATCAGGGTTTCTAGGTAATGTTCGTCCCCGTCTTCGGGCTCCATTAATTCACTGGAAAGAAAATAATCGATCGTTGGTAAACCTGATGTGACAGGATGACCCCATGCGACACATTGTACTGGAGCTAGACGCAATGACGCGATTAAAATTGTGGTCGCATCCATGCCAATTTCAGGATAGACTAATATATGGAGTTTATCCTCGATAATTTGTTGACAAAGGGCTTCTAAGTTATGGGGGATATGGTGGAATATATCACTATATTCGCGAAATTGTTCCGTGACGCGATCGGGCTCATTCCCAATATAGTAAGAATAGACTTCAAATTGCTCTTTGTTACAGTAACGTAACCAACCCGTTAACCATAATGTACCGCTGTAGGAATGTAAAAAATTTGATACATATCCTACCCGGATTTTCCCATTTTCTCCCAGGGGAGGCATGATTCTACTTTCCACCCATTGAGGATAAATCTTTTTCATTACCTCATGGACAAAATGGGCATACTTTGATTGAGGTTTAACAACATTATAGGCTTGATAGGCTAAGTAAAAATTGGTAAAACTTCCTAGTCCCGTTTTTGCCTTAATTGCATCTTCCACCGTCTCCAAAGGAGTTTCTGCAATTAATTTATCTAATTCCTTGACATATCTTTCGCGATAAAAGGCTATTTCATCGGGGCTATGATAAATCATCGGGTTAGTTAAATGCTTTAAGAGCCGAAAAACAAACTCATTGGGTAAAACTTGTGAGGCTAACTCCCCTTGAGAGATGGCTTCCTCAGTCCTTCCATTTTGGTGTAATGTTTTGATTAACTCAAAATGTAACTGCCCCGAATTAGGATACTCTTTTATGGCTTGATAAAGAAGCGCGATCGTGTCTTCTTCCCGTTTTACTTGTCGGAGAGAGTCAGATAAAATCAAATAACTCTCGATATCAGCACTCGAAAACTCTAACAATTTTTGATAAGACTTAATCGCGCCGAGATAGTCCCCAAGCTGATATCGCTCCCAAGCAAAAGCCCGAAGAGAAACCGAAGACAATAACCGAGTATCTTCACTCAATCGAGTCAAATCCAAAATCGGTAAATTTGACATCTCCAAACCCGAAAGAGAATCGCAATTTTCATCAGTTAACTCAAGACGATAGTGCATCTTAGCTAAAATAGCACTCCATTCATCTTGACTCAAATCACTTAATAAAATAACATCCGGCTCACAACTAAGTTCAAACTCATCTTCGAGCAACAAATTCATTACTATCTCCGAGAGCAAAAAATTAACCTCTTCGGAGGCATCCTCCCCTAAATTACTGGTATCAATAAAAAGACTCATGTAATCTCTTTCCCCATGAGTCAACATCCCGCGTAAAATCCCTCGCAAATCCTGATAGAGAGAATCATCCCATTGACTCCAATCAGGAAACATGATCAAATTCAAAGGACTAAATTTTAACTCATCAATCGTCGTCATAAAAAAACCTCAATCAACGTCATAAAAACTGAGTAAAAGTGATTATGTTAAATATATAGCACCTCTAAATGATTGGTACAATTAAGGTAGGGGCAATCCCAGAAGGCGTAGGCACGGGGGCACTACCCCTACAAATCTGTATGAATGATAGATTTGCTATAGCACTTCTTGGATAGATGAAGTATTCATTTAAACTTAAAACCCTTGACAACAGGGGGTTTTGGCATACTCCATCTTTAGTCGAAAGGCTATAACATAAATCTTAGTGTCTTAGTGCCTTAGTAGTAATACCATAAATCTGAGTGTCTTAGTGCCTTAGTAGTAATACCATAAATCTGAGTGTCTTAGTGCCTTAGTGTTAATACCATAAATCTGAGTGTCTTAGTGCCTTAGTGTTAATACCATAAATCTTAGTGTCTTATTGCCTTGGTGTTAATACCATAAATCTTAGTGTCTTATTGCCTTGGTGTTAATACCATAAATCTTAGTGTCTTAGTGCCTTAGTGTTAATAGCATAAATCTTAGTGTCTTAGTGCCTTAGTGTTAATAGCATAAATCTTAGTGTCTTAGTGCCTTAGTAGTAATACCATAAATCTTAGTGTCTTAGTGCCTTAGTGTTAATACCATAAATCTTAGTGTCTTAGTGTCTTAGTGTTAATACCATAAATCTTAGTGTCTTAGTGCCTTAGTGTTAATACCATAAATCTTAGTGTCTTAGTGCCTTAGTGTTGATACCATAAATCTTAGTGTCTTAGTGCCTTAGTGTTAATACCATAAATCTTAGTGTCTTATAGCACTTCTGGGATTATGGAGGTATTCATTTAAACTTAAAACCCTTGACAACACTGTGTTTTTGCATACTCGATCTTTAGTCGAAAGGCTATATATCAGAATTTTATATTATCACCCGAAAGACATCTGCGTTTATCTGCGTTTATCTGCGGTTTCAATCAAAAACTCCTCAACCCTACCCCAAACTCGCTCAATTAAATCAGACTCATCCCCATTAAACCATTCTATCTGAGGATAAGCCTTAAACCAAGTCCGTTGACGTTTGGCAAATTGTCTTGTATGTAAAACAGTTAATTGTTTGGCTTCTTCGAGGGAAAATTCACCCCTGAGATATCGCGTCATTTCTTGATAACCCAAAGTATTCATTAAAGGTAAATCGAATCCATACTTTTTCGATAAAAATTCTATCTCATCTAACCAACCGGATTCTACCATTTTTTCCGTGCGTGCCGCGATCCGTTTTGTTAAAATTTCTGTATCTTGATACTCTAACCCAATTGCTAAAATCGGATAAGTTGGTGGGTTTTCCCCTTGCTGTTGCGAAATCGGTTTCCCTGTGACATAATACACTTCTAATGCTCTTAATGTTCTTACGGGATCATGGGGATGGATTTTTGATGCCGCGATCGCGTCTACTTGTTGTAACATCTTGTAACATTGAGATTGTCCTAAAGTCGACAACTGCGATCGCAAAGGCATCTGAGGTGCAACCCTGGGAATAATCATCCCCTGCACGACAGACTTAATATATAAACCAGTCCCCCCGACTAACAAGGGTACGATATCAGACTGGTGAAAGTGATCAATTAAAGCCTGTGCCTGTAACTGATAATCCGCGACAGTTAAGGTTTCAGTGGGATCGCAAATATCAATTAAATAATGGGGCACAACTCCTCGCTCCGCCTCTGTCGGTTTAGCCGTACCTATGTTAAAATCACGATAGACTTGACGTGAATCGGCACTTAAAATGATAGAATCCAGTCGCCGCGCTAACTCTAGCCCTAACCCCGATTTTCCCGTCGCCGTCGCGCCACAAATTACAATTAGCCCTAACATACTCCTCTCTTTCCCAATACTTTCTATTTTTAATTTGCTATTGTCCGATTAAAAAAAGGATAGATACCCCTGATAAAAATATCATTAAAGGTGTCTTATGTCGATTTTAAGCATTATGTGTTATAATTTTTGAAGATTTTAGTCTTTTGCAGTATCAAGGGGCTATACGCCCATTATTGGAGCATTTTTCTATGACTAGCAGTTACAGTGCGGATCAAATACAAGTCTTGGAAGGATTGGAAGCGGTCCGCAAACGGCCGGGGATGTATATTGGTACTACCGGTCCACGGGGACTCCATCATTTAGTATATGAGGTGGTGGATAATGCCATTGATGAGGCACTGGCTGGTTATTGTACCCACATTGAGGTTAGTATTAACGCGGATGGCTCGGTGACTGTCACTGATGACGGCCGGGGTATTCCCACGGATACTCACTCGAAAACGGGAAAATCTGCCTTAGAAACGGTGTTAACAATCCTGCACGCGGGGGGGAAATTTGGTGCTGGTGGTTATAAAGTATCTGGGGGTTTACACGGGGTAGGGGTTTCGGTTGTCAACGCGTTATCAGAATGGGTAGAAGTTACGGTTTGGCGCGATCAAAAGATTCATAAACAGCGTTATGAGAGGGGTATTCCTGTTACCGAACTTACCTCGAAACCCTATAAGGAAAATCGCACGGGGACTTCGGTTACATTTTTACCAGATCATCAAATATTTTCTACAGGAATTGAGTTCGATTATGTTACTTTGTCGGGACGGTTACGGGAATTAGCTTATCTAAACGCGGGTGTTAAGATTACTTTTAGTGATCACCGTTTGGAGTTACTCAAAAGTGATGAATCTCACATTGAGATTTATTGTTATGAGGGGGGAATTAAGGAATATGTCGCGTACATGAATCGTGAGAAACAACCCCTCCATGAAGAAGTTATTTTTATTCAAGGGGAACGTAATAATGTTCAAATTGAAGTTTCTTTACAATGGTGTGTCGATGCCTTTAGTGATAATGTCTTGGGTTTTGCTAATAATATTCGTACCATTGATGGGGGGACTCACTTAGATGGTTTTAAAGCTGTCTTAACTCGGACTTTGAACGCGATCGCGCGCAAACGTAACAAATTAAAAGAAGGGGAACCAAATTTAGGTGGTGAAAACGTGCGGGAAGGATTAACCGCGGTGATTTCGGTAAAGGTTCCCGATCCTGAATTTGAAGGACAAACTAAAACTAAATTAGGAAATACAGAAGTTCGGGGAATTGTTGATTCCTTAGTGGGGGAAGTTTTAACGGAATATTTAGAATTTCGTCCCCATATTGCGGATGCGGTTTTAGAGAAAGCGATTCAAGCCTTCAAAGCCGCGGAAGCTGCACGAAGAGCACGAGATTTAGTCCGAAGAAAATCGGTTTTAGAATCCTCTCCTTTACCGGGTAAATTAGCGGATTGTAGCTCCAGAGAGCCGAAAGAATCGGAGATTTTTCTGGTGGAAGGCGATTCGGCAAGTGGTTGTTTTTCGGCAAATACTTATATTTTATTAGCCGATGGCACTTCTAAAACTTTTAAAGAAATTGTTGATGAGCAAACGGAAGGAAAAGAGCATTTTTGTTATACTATTCGAGAGGATGGTAATATTGGCATTGAGCGGATTATTAATGCTCGAATGACTAAGAAAAATGCCGGACTTGTGAAGGTGACATTAGATAATGGGGAGGAGCTTATTTGTACTCCTGATCATCCCTTTATGTTGCGAGATGGGAGTTATAAGGCGGCTGGGTTATTAACTCCTGATGATTCTCTGATGCCTCTTTATCGGAAAATATCGGAAAAGGGCGAAAATGGGGGTTTAAATGGTTATGATATGGTTTGGAATCCGGGTAATGATACATGGGTTTCTACGGATTTCTTGACGGATGTTTATCACCGTAATTCTCAGGAAGTATCAGGGGAATATTTTAGTGATGAGGTATATCGTCACCAGAAAATGAAGGCGTTATGGATTTCTGAATTGGGTGGGAAATGTCGGGGTGAAATTGATTATCACGAGACTCTGGCGGCTTTAAGTCAGGTTTATCTCCATTGTGGTGATATTGATTTACAGATGTATGATGCTTATCGGGATAAGGATAAGTCTTTGTTGATGTTTGAGACGTTTTGCCATCGTTATTTTAATGGTGATGATGGGGCTGTGCGAGACGCGATCGCGCATTATAATCACCGGATTGTTTCGGTAGAAGGGTTAGAGAAACGGGAGGATGTTTATGATATTGAGGTTCCCCATAGTCATAATTTTGCTTTAGCCAGTGGCATTTTTGTCCATAATAGTGCTAAACAAGGACGCGATCGACGCACTCAAGCGATTCTACCTTTACGGGGTAAAATTCTCAATATTGAGAAAACCGATGATGCCAAAATCTACAAAAATACCGAAATTCAATCTTTAATTACGGCATTAGGTTTAGGGATTAAAGGGGAAGAATTTGATCCGGCTCAATTGCGTTATTATAAAATCGTCTTAATGACGGACGCGGATGTTGACGGTGCTCATATTCGCACGCTATTACTGACGTTTTTCTATCGTTATCAACGGCAATTAGTTGATCAAGGACATATTTGGATTGCTTGTCCTCCTCTGTATAAAATTGAGCGGGGTAAAAATCACTATTACTGTTATAATGAGCAGGAGTTACGTCTACGGATTAGCGAATTTCCCGCCAATGCCAATTATACGATTCAACGGTTTAAGGGGTTAGGGGAAATGATGCCGCAACAATTGTGGGATACAACGATGAACCCGGAAACTCGTACTATTAAACAGGTGCAAATTGAAGATGCTGCGGAAGCCGATCGCATCTTTACGATTTTAATGGGCGATCGCGTGGCTCCAAGGCGTGAATTTATCGAGAAATACGGCTCTCAATTGAACTTCACGGACTTAGATATTTAAGACTAAGTTATCAGGAAAAGTAGCACAGGCTTCCAGCCTGTGAAATTGACAAAACCCGGTTTTTCCACCGGGTTTTTGATAAATTTTTGTGCGGTTCCCCCTTATTAAGGGCAGGGCTATTTCCTCCTCGAAAAAGTTAGGAAAAAGCCATATTTTGTAGGGGCGGGTTCACCCGAATTTTTACCACCAACAAATAACCTGAATAAACCCGCCCCACCCCAACGACTAAATGAAATTAATCTGTGGGGATGGGGCGGGTTTTCTAGCCTATCTGTTTGGCGGCACAGATATTGGCGAACCCGCCCCTACAGTCAGCCGTTTTTGCCCCAATATGTGATTGAGTAAAGGCTGAAAAACTTGACAAAAATAATCATCGCGGTTCAGCCCTGACGGGGAAATTACGTCAGGGAATAACGAGTTTTAATATATTCTTTAAAGTTAGGAAAAATCAAGATTTGGTAGGGGCGGGTTCACCCACATTTCTCCTACCAATAAATAGCCTCAATAAACCCGCCCCACAGTTTCATTGAAGAAAAAGTTAGGAAAAAGCCAGATTTTGTCGGGGCGGGTTCACCCGAATTTTTACCACCAACAAATAACCTGAATAAACCCGCCCCACCCCAACGACTAAATGAAATTAATCTGTGGGGGTGGGGCGGGTTTTCTAGCCTGTCTGTTTGGCGGCACAGATATTGGCGAACCCGCCCCTACAGTCAGCCGTTTTTGCCCCAATATTTGATTGAGTAAAGGCTGAAAAACTTGACAGAAATAATCATCGTGATTCAGCCATAATGGGAAAATTACGTCAGGGAATAACGAGTTTTAATATATTCTTTTAAAACGGGGCTTAAACTGAGACAATTCCCATTGTCTGTAGTTTCTGTTTCCAGTAAAAATCTCATTTTTAAGGATAATATGCTATTGACTATTTCTGTCGCTACTAGGTCAATTTTCAGGAGGATTTTAGAGATACTAATGGGTGTGGTTTCTTGGGCTAATTGTAATATGATTGTTTGTTCGTTTGGCGATAATTTTTGCCATTGTTGATCGAGGCGCGATCGCACTCCTTCCGGTACAATTAATCCTTGATATTCTAAAAACTCACTAACATTTCCTGCATATAATTCACCGATTAATTCGGCAGTCAATTCTAACCATAAGGGATGACTTTGATAAAGGGTTATTAATTGTGGCCAGAGTTCTTGATTAGCTAAGTTTTGGTGATGTAAAATTTCTGTTGCATCTGAGTCTAAGCCTGATAATATTAAAGATTTAACGGGATAATTAGCTTTTTCTAATTGTTGAATTTCTAGCCATTTTTCTTGAGATAGTAGGATGATGTTACTGTGATGGGAAGATAGCGCGATCGCGTGAAAGAATAGGTGATAGGAAGTTTGCTCGGTTTGCCAAGTTCCTGCTAATTTTTGGGGCGTAAAAAGATTTTGGATATCATCAAGTATAATTAAACATTGATATTGAGTAAGGTAGTCAATAAATAGATTAATTTGGGATTCAATATCGTTAGGTATTTCTGGTGGTGAGAAGATTTGTAATAAATTAGTTAATGTGGTGGTAAGGGATGGGGAAAAATAGAGGGCGCGATAAATAATATAGTCGAAGTGTTGGGGAATTTCGTTAATGAGATGAAGCGCGATCGAGGTTTTGCCAATACCGCTCATACCGAAAATGGTGATGAGGCGAATCTCTTGATTAATTAGCCAATTTGTGAGAGTAGAGAGTTCGTTATTTCTGCCGTAAAAATAGGGAAATTTAGGGGCGTTGTTGAGGTGGAGTTTAGTGCTAGATTTTTGGGGCGTTGGGGCTGAGTTATTCTTTGGGTATGTGTTGTTTGGACAAACGTTAATGTTATTAGTAACGCCTACAATACCACTAACAATTACACCCGAAACTTGATGAAATTTTGTTTTTTCTAAAATACCTTTAATATTGGCTTTTCTAACTTTTTCTCCTAATAAATCAGACAAAAGTTTCCATAAGTCGGAAGCGGTATCACCGATATGACTTTCACTATACCCAGATTTGAGAGCAATTTCCGAATAAGATTTATCTTGTAAAGTCCCTTCTAAAACAGATTTTTGTATAAAATCCAGATGTAACCCTGTTTTATCAAAGAGTAGCTCATCTAAAAGATTAACAACCTGGGCTATGTCCATAAATTCAAGAGATGCAGGAGTTCCGGTAATTATATCATAACTTTCCGATTTTTCCTAACTTTCCTAACTTTCCTAATTTAATTTGCCATTATTAAGTCCCGAAGTTTCCTAAACAGGTATTGGGTTCATATAGTTTAAAATATTTTCAGGTATGTATCTTACCACACAGGAGTTTTCTAAATGAAAATTAAAACTTTTGTAATATTAGGTTCTCTGTTTGCCAGTTTAGGACTTTTTTCAGCAACAACAGTATTAGCTCAAGGCAGGGTTGTAAATTATCAAGGTAAACAATATCTTTTCCTACCACAAGGAGAAGAATTGGGACCAAGCATACGCTGTAGTCGTGATGGTGAAAGCTGCTATTCTCTTGGCCTAGTTGATTGCAACGAAAGAGGGTGCATATATGGATTGTCTCTTATCACTACGAGAACTATATTTCATAGCTCTAGCTATGCAGATGCTTGCTGGGGGAGCGGTGATATGCATGATTTGATCATTGCAACTAATGGCATTGACTGTAGAATATATGGAATGTCTAATCGAATGTTTCAAGAAAGGAATAGGCAGGCAGGACATACTAACAGACAGTTCGATGATCTGAAGCAACAGATTGATCGACTAAGAAGAAATTAATCAGGTAATTTTGCACTAAATTACCTCCAGATGCAGGTTGGGTCAAGCATCAAGCACGGCCCAACTTATGGTTTCGATTAATTATAGCGATCGCGCTATATTTTACATCAAGGGAAGACGACGGCCTCGGACACGACTTGGTTCAACTGTAATAGCGACTCCCTGCTCTAAAAGCTCATCCCATTCACTAATAACAGTCAATAACAAATTAGTCAGATGTTGAGCCCGTAACCTTTCAATCCGAATCCGAATCACTGAAGGTAAAGAAGCTTGAGTCAGAGCTAATAAAGTATGAAAGTCCGCATCCAAAGTAACAATTACTCGCTCGTTTTCCCTTGCCATCTCAAGAATATCGGCATCATCGGCTTCTGACAAACCGATATCAGCAACATGAATAGTATCTACTCCCTCATGCTGTAATAAATCTGATGCCGAACGAGGCATTCCTTGATCAAGCAACAGTTTCATAATTTCCAGATAAAGCGATAACGCGATCGTCCAAGTAACTAGAAGCAAATATTAGACATTGTTGGATATCCTCTTCTTCTAATTCAGGAAATTCTTGACATAACTCTTGACGATTTGGATAAGTAGCAAGTAATTCTATTACCCGTCGCACCGTCAAACGCATATTCCGAACACAGGGCTGTCCATTCATGCGGCCCGGATGACTGGTAATCCGATCTAGTTTCATTTTCTCCTCCTTTTTCGGACAGTCTCAACTATCAATATATAGCATTTTTAAATGAGATGTAAATGTGGTACGGGCATCTTGCCCGTTACAGGCAAGATGCCTGTACCACAAGTTTCACCTCTCAAATGTCAACACTGTATATATAATGATTTTAGTGTATTCTCAAGTTTATTATCGCGCTGTTTTTTGATTGAGACAGCGCGATCGCGTTGGGAGCATCCCGATTTTGTAGTAGTAGGGGCGAAGCATTCCGGCAGGTAGGGGCGAAGCATTCCGGCAGATAGCTTATTGGTTATAAGCAGGGATTGAATGCCGGAATGCTTCGCCCGTACTTAGTTAAAAGGAAGGATTTACTACGGTCATGCTACGCGCTGCGCGCAGGCTACGCCAACGCCCCTACCGATATATTTGCCAATTCAGGATGCTCCCGATCGCGCTTTTCCTCCTTCCTAATACCTGCTCCTTAGTATTAGAATCAGTCTCCTACTGTTGTTAAGCCTTGAGAGATGCCTTGGTACTCGCCACTTCTCACCAACCCTCGATCGCGTCTTGTCACATTTCTATTAAATGCACATAACTGTCACCAGAAGAGTGACAACCGGGTAAGCTCGCAACAGAAGCGCTCCCCCTTCACCCAAAAAGCGATCGCGCTCCCTGCATAAAAAAAACCAAACTAACACGAATAAATAAATATAACCAACCCAGAGGCACTACCCATGTTAAACTTCATCAAATCCTACTTCACACCTCAAAGGGACAAAACAACCACTAACCCTGATTTCCCCTATGATAATCAAGAGGGCATTGTCGATGAACATATTTACCCTGCTCGCAAAGGCCGTGTTTATTATAACGGTACTTGGTGGCCTGCCCGTTGCCACGAAGATATCACCCTACAACCGGGCGAAGTAGTCCAGATTATTCATATAGAAAACATCACCGTTTGGGTACAGCCTTTTTCCCCCAAATAGTTAAGCTAACTAACAGTAGGATGGGTTGAGCGCAAGCGAAACCCATCACCCCATTAAAGAATTGTTTTTGTTAAGTTTCCTTCCTTAACCCAACCTACATCATAATATGCCACAAATTCTATCATCAATTAATCATCAAAAGAAGATAACTGAGAAACCGATACATCAACCGCAGTGACATCAATCGTCCCCGGAGGCGTTAACCGTTCAAACTTACCCTTTTCGACTTGTAAAACCTCCCCACAATTGGGACATTGACATTCCGTCTTCTGAAACGCGGTAAACTCATAATTACACACAGGACAAGGTGCAGAAATTAAATTTCGATTTAACCACCAACGTAACACAAAAAACGCGATCGTCGGTGTTAATAATAATAAAGCAATTACAATTAAAAGAGAATTAATCACCCAACCTAAACCAATAGTTCCCAAGATCCAGGCAATTCCCAAGATAATAATCCAATTACTAAGACTAGCAATATTCTGAAAAAATTTCGAGTTACCTTGATTCATGATAATCTCCTGGTTCAAGTTTGCAAACGGGTGATATCTCTATGCTACTCCCAAATTGTCAAAATGTCAGGTTTCCCCATTCTAGCTATCCCTACACTCATTGACGGAACTTTACCCTGGACGAATTGCTGCTACATCTTCAGACTGAAGGGGCTTCAGCTATCGGGTAAAGAAAAACTACCTAATGCCATCCCCCATTAGTCTGTAACACATTGATGATGACATTCTTTCCTTTGTGCCTTTGTGTCTTGGTGGTTATCAAAAGAAGTGAAAG
>JBEDKD010000120.1:0-8867 GCA_041172365.1 Cyanobacteriota bacterium
AATAACTGCAAGGAATACCAAAAAGTAGGGGCGAATGGCCATTCGCCCCTACAATAAACAACGCTAAGTGCAAAAACACCAACAAAAAAGCATCAAGTATCAGGAGCAAGCGCGATCGTGCTCCCAATGGTTTCGGCTTCATACATTATGCTGCTTATCTTTAGAGTATGGTAGTCCGCGACGGGCATCTTGCAGTTGAGCCTGTAAAAACTCTTGAAGAGAGACTCATCGGGGTTTGCGTTAAAACACTTTTTTGTTGATTTGACAAGAGTTTGGGGCTTTGAGAGGGACTCATCGGGGTTTGCGTTAAAACACTTTTTTGTTGGCTGTGCAAGGGTTTGGGGCTTTGAGAGTGACTCATCTCGGTTTGCGTTAAAACACTTTTTTGTTGATTTGACAAGGGTTTGGGGCTTTGAGAGTAACTTATCTCGGTTTGCGTTAAAACACTATTAGGCCCAAAAAGGGAGATAGCGAGCATAGCGGGTAGAGGTTGATTCGGATTCGTCTGTTTTGATCAAGCCAGCTTCTTTGGTAGCTCCTATGATGTGAGAAACGGTTGCTGTTTGTGACTCACTGAGACGAAACCGCTCCCGTAGGGTTTGGTTAGACATACGTTGATTAGTGACATACCGTAGGCAACAATGCTGATAGCAGGCTCGAATTCGGTCTGATTTGCTCATATTGGCAAAATCTTGATGGGCAAACAACACTGCTGTAGTGCGTGTCTCACCTACTCGAAAATCTGGTGCAGGTAGTTGAAACACTTCTGCTGCGTTTACAACTTTGTCAATGCCACTGCCTTTTTCTTCACATATACCGAAACGTCGCATTAAGTCCGCGAGTTGTTCATTGCGCGATCGATATTCATCAATAAATCGCTCTACCTTAATGGGTGGGATGCCCGGATTAGATATCTCAATGCGATCGCGATACATCTCGATCATTACCGAAGCTCCCGTCGCGAGAAAATCTTGATGCACGAGCGCATTGGCAATAAGTTCTCTTAGTGCCTGTTTCGGGAACATCTTTACTTCTTCTCGCACAACATCCTCGATAAAGCGATTTTGCGGTGCTGCTGAGTGGACAAAATCCACTAACCCATCAAAGCCAACGGCATATCCTCGATTGTCTGTCTTGTCATCACGGGTTTGTAGCTTATTAATACCTTCATAGATAACGATACGGGCAGCTTTACGAGCTAATGCAGGGGAAAAGGCATCCAGTTTTTTTGCCAAAAGTATGGCAGCTAGGTTTGTGATTGTCCAACCCTGTGCTGTTTGTTCGATTAAATGTTGACTCTGCAATCTTTCAAGGACTGCATCGCGGCTAGTGGGATAGGGAATTTTTAGCAGTTCAAAGTAGGTTTGGGTATCTAGGAGGGCGATTACATCGTCAGGGCTGGCATCAGATCGGGCAGTTTGGGAAAACCAATTTTGTTGATCTTCAGCAAAAATGCTCTTGAGTACATCTGGTGTCATCGGCACTAGCTCCTCTCCCGCTCTCATTAGGTATTCTCCATTAAAGTGTAATGGTTGCCCCACAGGACGGCTTGGAACTTCAAAAACTAGCACTCGACCATTTTCATGGTGTAATTCTGTAACTTCTACCCGAAATTTGAGTACATTAACTATTTTTGCTTTAATACTGTTGAGAGATTCTGCTGTTGACCAAGCTTGGGAACCTACTACTTGGCGAGGACGCTTATCACTAACGCCCAAAACAATATAACCACCTCCTTCATTCGCCAGTGCTACGCAATATTTCAGTAGTTTAGTCGAATCAAACTGTTGTTTTGCTTCTTTAAATTCAAGATGTTCTGTCTCTGTGGGTACAAGCAGCCATTTTTCGAGGGTTTCAAGGGTAATCATGCTGTAATTTCCTCCTTCACGGTTTTCGGGGTGTCTGCGGTGATTTAGCTTCAGCTGGTTTCGCAAGAGGTTGAAAGACTTACTAGATAAAGGTTTGAGTTGAGCGACCTCAAAAAATCTCCCAGCAGCAAAACAAACCGGGTTTCTGCGTCATCGGGTGGTTTTTACCTCTTTATAAAGAAATTAATTTAACCGCTCCTAAACGCAGATAAACACAGATGTTTTTACCATGAGAAAATAAAGGGACACGGTAAAACCATGTCCCGATCAGATTATTCACTCTTCTTCTTACTAGCCGTCGTCTTCTTAGTCGTAGAAGTAGTTGTTTTCTTAGTCGGAGAAGTAGTTGTTTTCTTAGTCGTAGAAGCCGCCTTTTTCGTAGTAGTTTTCTTCGGCTCTTCCGTGCCATCCTCCGTTGTTTTAGCCGTCTTAGCAGTTTTCTTCTTACTACTTGATTTAGTAGTCCCCGAACTCTCCTTAGCCGCTAACAACCTCAACGCCATTTCTAGGGTAAACTCTTCCACCTCTTCTCCTTTAGGCAAAGAAGCATTAATTTCCCCATGTTTCACATAGGGGCCAAAACGTCCCTTATAAACATTCACAGGTTCCCCATCTTCAGGATGTACTCCTAATTCCTTTAAAGCCGCGGCCGCTCCACGACTACCACGACTACTCTTCGGTTGTGCTAATAATTCTAAAGCACGCTCTAAGGTAATTGTAAGTAAATCATCCCCGGCTTTCAAAGAGCGAAAGTCTTGATTTCCCTTCCCTTGATCGTGAACTACATAGGGGCCAAATCGTCCTAAATTTGACATTACCTTACATTTCGTTTCAGGATGTAACCCTAACAAACGCGGTAAAGATAATAAATCAATCGCCATTTTCAAGGTAAGATTTTCTGGTGTCACTCCCTTGGGTAAAGACACTCGTTTAGGTTTCTTATTTGTCTCAGAAATTTCCCCTAACTGCAAATAGGGCCCATAGGTTCCCACTAATAATAAAATCGGTTCTCCCGTTTCTGGATAAAGGCCTAAAGTATCAGGTCCTTCCGTTTTTTGTCGCAATATAGATTCTACGGTTTCCGGTATTAAATCCGCGGGGGTTAAATCTTGGGGAATCGAAGCCGTAATTACTTCATTCTCCACTTCCGCTTCAATATACGCGCCAAAACGACCAATGCAAACTTTCACAGGTAAATTTTCTAATACCACTGTGCGCGCCACTTTGGCCTCGATTTCACTTTCTCCTGCTTTAACTTGAGTTTCTAGTCCCTTTTCCCCTAAATAAAATTCCTGAAGATAGGGCAACCATTCCGCGTCTCCCGATGCAATTTCATCTAAAGTTCCCTCCATTTTTGAAGTAAAACTGATATCCACTAAGTCAGGAAAATGTTTTTCTAATAAGCTGGTGACAGCAAAGGCGGTAAATGTGGGAATTAAGGCATTTGACACTAATTTGGCATAACCGCGATCGATGATTGTACCAATAATACTCGCGTAGGTACTGGGACGACCGACTCCTTCACTTTCTAATGTTTTCACCAAAGAGGCTTCGGTGTAACGGCTTGGCGGTTGGGTTTCGTGACCGATCGCGTCTATATCAACACAATTAGGATGATCGCCGACTTTCAGATTCGGTAAAATCACCTCTTGATCTTCCAATGCCGCATCAGGATCATCATTTCCTTCCACATAAGCGCGTAAAAACCCCGGAAAATCAATCCGTTTACCACCAGAACGAAATCCCGCGTTTTCCACTTGTGAAAGCACTGTGATATGAGTTTGACGTGCATCTGCCATTTGAGACGCGATCGTGCGTTTCCAAATTAAATCATAAACATGAAATTCTTGACCATCCAAACCCGTTTCTTGAGGAGTGCGGAAAGTATTCCCCGCGGGACGAATCGCCTCGTGAGCTTCTTGTGCTCCCTTACTTTTCGTGCTGTATTGACGTGGTTTTGGACTCAAATACTCCTTACCATAACGTTGTTCCACACAAGCACGAGCCGCCTCGATCGCGTCCGTCGACAGATGCACCGAGTCCGTCCGCATATAAGTAATAAACCCGCGTTCATAAAGACTTTGGGCAATACGCATTGTTTCGCGTGCCCCTAAACGCAATTTACGATTAGCTTCCTGTTGTAACGTCGAAGTAGTAAAAGGAGGAGAAGGCTTACGAGTAACCGGACGTTCCTCAATATTAGTCACAGTCCAAGGCTTTTCCAAAACGCGATCGAGTAAATCTAATGCCTGTTGTTCATTTAATAACAAAACATTACGACCCGCGGCAATTTGCCCCGTACTTTCATCAAAATCACTTCCAGTGGCGACTTTAACATTACCCAGCGTCACTAACTTCGCCTCAAACTGTCCCCCAGTCGTACCCTTGGGAGGAGTTAACAAAGCCTTGAGATCCCAATAACTCCCTTGTCGGAAAGCGCGACGTTGACGCTCACGGAGAACCAACAACCGCACCGCGACAGACTGCACCCGTCCCGCGGAAAGTCCCCAAGCAATTTTCTTCCATAACAGGGGAGAAAGAGTATAACCCACCAAACGATCTAAAATGCGACGAGTTTCCTGGGCTCGCACCACCGCGTCATCAATATCACGACAATTTTTCAGAGCCTTTTGTATCGCGTCACGCGTAATTTCATGGAACACCATCCGCTTAATCGGCACTTTCGGGTTCAGCACTTGAAGTAAATGCCATGAAATACTTTCCCCCTCCCGATCTTCATCCGTGGCCAGAATCAGTTCAGAAGCATCTTTAAGAGCATTTTTCAGCTCTTTAACGACTTTTTGTTTTTCTTTAGGGATAACGTAGATCGGTTCAAAATTCCCTTCCACATTAACGCCGAATTGAGCCCATTTTTCCCCTTTGAACTTCTCAGGGACTTCATCGGCCGAAGAAGGAAGGTCACGGACATGACCCATTGATGCCTCTACCCGATAGGTAGAAGGAAGGAAGTTACGGATAGTACGCGCTTTCGTGGGAGATTCAACGATAACTAAAGTTGACATAGCATCTTTATAATGGGATAACAGGCAAGCTGTATATTTTAGAGAGTGTGGAAAGATTTTCTGACAATTGTCAAGAGTTCAGGAAAAACTTTTCCCTTGCAGGTTGCCTTGGCCTCTTGTTTCAAGCTATCTTACTTTTTCCGTTCTGACTATATAAAAATTTGTTACGGAATCTTGTCAAGCCCCATCACCCTTGTGACAACTATCTTTTAGCTTTCTCTCTGTGTCTTCTCTCTGTGTCCTAGTCGGCCTTTGTTGTTCATTTTTCTTAACAAAAACCCCAGAAGTAGGCGAAGGGAACCCGAAGGGGTACACAGATGAACACAGATAGATAAGAGAATTTCTCTGATTTCTTTCTCTGTGTCCTCTGTGCCTTTGTGGTTCATTTATAGCAGAAGGAAGAAGGCAGAAGGCAGAAGGCAGAAGGAAGATGCCACAAAATCAATGGTTTCCGTAATTAAGAAAAACCGCACAAAATTTGCTTCCACTGCTATATATTCAGAAAAACCGCAGATCAACACAGCTTTACGCGACTTCTTGCACTAAAACAAAGGGCTGTACTATTAACGCGTTAAACTGTTTTTCTGGTGTTTCATTCCATGATACCAGTTGTTCTTCTATGGGTTTATAAATCATTTTTTCATTTAACCAACGCGACACTAATTGGGTATTATCCAACGCGATCGCCTCTCCCACATCTAACAAATCTAATTCATTCATCACCACTACGACACTTTGATAATTAAGCAGAGGCTTTAATGACTCCCACGCGGCAGATCCCAAATTCTCTGTTAGTTCGGCTCTTAAATCTTGCATAAGTTTGTCCTTTTTTCGGTAAAAAAAACAGGAGCTACTAATCTCTACACTTGATCCCGATGAAAAAATACCGTTTTTTTAGGGGTGTATTTTTTGATTTTGGGAAAAAATGTTATTCGCGTCCTAAGTCGTGCATTCGATTAATAATTTCAGCACATTTTTGAGTCAAGGCTTCTAATTCTTCGCGATTGCTTGTTTGAGGGGGAGGAATAACTTCACCAATTCGCACCGTTAGAGGCACAGAATTAGGAATCAGAGAACCTTTTTTGACAATACGCTCTGTACCCCATAAACTCACAGGAATTAAAGGTGCTCTGGCTTTGGCTGCAATTAACGCGGCTCCTAATTTGGGTTCTGTAATTTTACCATCGGGTGTGCGAGTTCCGTCTAAAAAAATACCCGCGGCCCAGCCGTTTTCCAGTGAAGAAAGGGCGGAACGAATCGCGGCGCGATCGCTTGATCCTCGTTTCACTGGATAGGCTCCGTAAAGTGAAATAGCCTGCTTTAATACTGGAACCTGAAATAATTCTTCCTTGGCCATATAAGCTACAGGTCGTCTCACACACACTGATAAAATAGGAGGATCATAGTCACTCGCGTGGTTACTGACAACGATCAGAGGCCCCTGTTGGGGTACATTCTCCGCTCCATAGATACGAACTCGAAAGTAGGTATGTAACATGGGAGCTATCACTGACCATTTTAATAAGTGGTATAGTATCCAACTTTCTAGGGGTTCGCGTGTTTTTGTGTAAGCAGACAAGGTTTTTTCCCTCCTACAACTTTCTGGTTTATCATACCTTCGATCGCGCTCCTTCTCACAATGTCATCACGATTGGGGATAGGGTTTATTCGATTGTTAGGGTTTGATAAGTTTTAAAACCCCCTGTAATATTTTTGGCATTAAAGCCATTTAAACGTAAAATTCTTGTCGCGTAATAGGCCCGTTGCCCCACTTGACAATAAACCCAAATTTCTCGATCTTTGGGTAATTCATCCACGCGATCGCGTAATTTTGGCAAAGGAATATTAACCGCGCCTACCACATGACCCCCCTCAAATTCACTCACTTCACGCACATCTAAAATAACCGCGTCTTCCGTCGGTAAATAATCCCATTGTGTTAAAGGTGCATCCCCTCTCAGCGCGTTTCCCGCGATCATACCCGCAAAATTAACGGGATCTTTTGCTGCACCAAATTGAGGAGAGTAACATAATTCTGCCTGTTCTAAATCAAAAATTGTAGCACGAGTTTGAATCGCCATTGCTATGACATCAATACGTTTTTCCACCCCCGCTTCTCCGATAGCTTGAGCCCCTAGAATTTTACCATCTTTAGGGGAAAATAATAATTTTAAATCAATGGGTTTTGCCCCCGGATAATAACCCACATGGTGCGCGGGATGTAAATAAACTTTTTCATAGTCTATGCCTAAACGTTTCAGGGTTTTCTCACTCGCACCCGTTGACGCGATAATTAAATCAAAAATACCACAAACAGAGGTTCCTTGAGTACCTCTAAATTGGGAAGTTCTGCCAAAAATAGCATCCGCGGCAATTCTCCCTTGACGATTAGCCGGCCCGGCCAAGGGAATTAAAGTCCATTCTTTTGTGACAAAATCTTGCACTTCTACCGCGTCACCCACCGCCCATATTTTCTTATCATTGGTACGCATTTTTTTATTAACACGAATCCCCCCTCTTTCTCCAATTTCTAAGTCTGCATTTTTGGCTAATTGAATATCAGGACGGACTCCCAGGGCAAGAATTACTAAATCGGTTGTATGTTTTTTTCCTGATTGGGTTGAGACAATTAACCCACTATTATTAGCTTCATTATTAGTTTCAAAACCCGTAACTCCATCTCCTAAAAATAATTCCACCCCTTTTTCGCGTAAATATTCATGGACAGGTTCCACCATTTCTATATCGAAGGGGGGCATGACTTGAGGTAACATTTCTAAAAGAGTGACTTTAATGCCTCGATGCACTAAATTTTCGGTCATTTCTAAGCCAATAAAACCGCCACCAACAACGACGGCATTTTTCACATTTTGTGTAACAATCCATTCACGAATACGGCGACTATCGGGAATTGTTCTGAGGGAGAAAATACCGGGGAGATCGATACCGGGTAAAGGGGGACGGATGGGAGATGCTCCGGGTGATAATACTAAAGCATCATAATGTTCACGATAAATCTGATTAGTTTTGAGATTTTTTACGACGATTTCTGATTTTTTGCGGTCAATTTCTAAGACTTCATTTTCTAAACGCACTTCGATATTAAAGCGATTTTTAAAGAGTTCTACATTCGCGACGAGTAATTTTTTTTCATCAGTGATTACATCACCGATATAATAGGGTAAACCACAATTGGCGAAAGAGACAAAACCACCGCGATCGAACATAATAATTTCTGCGGTTTCGGACAGACGACGAGCCCTCGCAGCGCAAGACGCACCACCAGCAACACCACCAATAATTAAAATCCGTTTCTTTTTCTTAGTCATAAGACGATACTATTAGGTTGAAATTGGCAAGGATTACGGGTTAATTTATGATAATCTCGATTTCTTCGTGTTTTCACTAGAAACGACGAGAAAATTTATCCCGTTTATCCCTTAAAGATGATTATAAGTGATCGACGCATTTAAAGCATATAAAGTAGGATAAGCCTCCGGCTTGTCACCCTTAACCAGAGAAAGTCAATAGGAAATCAGACAAAGCGCGATCGGTTGGTAGGGGATCATCTACCTGTATTCTGGTTATATATGCCCGAACCCTTCTTCCCTAATTTTTTTGTCAAAATGGTATAACCACAAAGACACAAAGACACAAAGACACAACAGCACTCAAAAGCACTCAAAAAGAGTCGGGGATCTTTTAACCCCTATTTAGATTATGTTTTCCCGAACCCCATAAAGGGGGCATTACCATTAACGACACAAAATTATCACAAATTACTCAAGGACTTCTTTGTGTCTTTGTGGTTCATTTAATTTCACCTTATGAAACCCCGACAATTTCACTCCGACAAAAAAAAGGACTTCTTTGTGCCTTTGTGTCTTTGTGGTTCACTTAATTTCACCTTATGAAACCCCGACAATTTCACTCCGACAAAAAAAAGGAATTCTTTGTGCCTTTGTGTCTTTGTGGT
>JBEDKD010000121.1:0-6260 GCA_041172365.1 Cyanobacteriota bacterium
ACCCCTGTGCCTATTCCTCATCAATCAATCGGGGCAACCACGGGGGGATTGCCCCTACCTTAATTGTACAACTCATTTAGACGGGCTATATAACAATCAGTGTCAGAAACCCGGTTTCTGAAATAGAGACTTTACACAAACTTTCATAAGGAGAAAAGAAACCGGGTTTCTTGAGTCTGGTTTTCCCAAATCAAAGTGCGATAAAATTTCCGAGGTTAAAAAAACATGAAAAACAAGATAGTTTCCCTCAACAAACAGAAAACCAAGAGCCTTGTCATAAAATTTTTATCCCTGATGACAAGTAGTACATTATTTTGTTTATCTCAGAGGGGAGGAGTTTTAGCAGAAAGCCAAAAGGAAGACTTACCGCCTAGTACCTTATCACCAAATACACTTGAGATTCAGACATCCGAGCCTATTATACCAAATCTTCCAGAAAATCCCGAAAATCTGACACCACTCCAACGAGAGCAAGTTAAAGAAACATTAGAAAAATTAGACTTAGAAGCCTTGGGCTATTCACAGTTAGGAAATCCCTTAAAGGCTTTTCAATTGTGGCATCAAGAATGGATGTTAAGTCGATATTTAGGAACTGTTACAGAAATTCAAACGTTAAGTCGCATCGCGCAAATTTCTTGGGAGCAAGGGCAAAAAATTGAAGTGCAATTAATCCGACAAAGATTAGAAACTATTTTGACAGAAAGTCTGGCAAAAAATCCCGTTAATTTAGAACACTTACAATTATTAGCATCAGCCTTTCAACGGACGCGATCGAAAGCCGACGCGGTGATGGTTTATCAAAAAATCATTGAATTAGCCCATGAAAAAGAAGATATTTTAACAAAAGGAAAAGCCTTAAAAAGTCTGGGAAACATTCATCTGAAGTGGTTAAGCTATGAGAAAGCCGCGGTAGTGTATGAAGATTTAGCCCGTTTAATTCAAGAAAATCGAGAGGCATTTTTAACCGCGTATTTAGAATTTCAATCGCCACCGACGACTCCTGCACCTTCAGGTAATTCTGCCATTACACCAACCAACACTCCAACACCCGAAGCCCCGCCCACAGAGGAAGAAACCCTGAAAAATTTAGTTTATGTCTATGATCAATCGGGCAAATCCTTACAGGCGATCGCGTCATTAGAAAAATTAATTGCGTTTTATACCAATCTACAAAACCTCAAGCCAATCCCCACCCTCAAGAGCGCGATCGCGTCCCATTATCAATCCCTAGGAAAAAGGAACTTAGCCAGTCAATACTATCAAGAATCCTATACATTAGCCATAGGGATTCAACAATTCGCGATCGCGAGCGAAGCCTTAGAAAAATTAGCCAATCTCTATAGCTCCCAAAAACAATGGGAAGCCGCGTTAAAAATCTATCAAATGCAACTAACCATCAATCAACAATCCTATAACCTCTATGGTACCATGAGCAGTTACGACAAAATCGGTCAAATGTATGTACAAATGAAACAAGACAAAAAAGCCTTAAACGCGTTTCAAGAAGCCCTACAAATTGCCAACCAATTAGGGCATGGACAAGAAATATTCACCCAAAAAATTGCCAAAATAAATCGTCGCCTAAAAGGAGATTAATTTTAATAAAACTTACGGGTAAAGAGGGTGTCTCGCGTTAACATTCGAGACTCTCTGGGGGGGAACATGATTTTTTTTTCTGAACCACAAAGGCACAGAGGACACAGAGAAAGAGATACAGAGAATTTAAGGAGAAGACAGAAGAGAAAAGAGAGAAGTATCAAGAGTGACTGAAAAAGATTATCAGCATTTTTTTTATGAACCACAAAGGCACAGAGGACACAGAGAGAGATATACAAAGAATTTAAGGAGAAGACAGAAGAGAAAAGAGAAGAGAGAGAAGTATCAAGAGTGACTGAAAAAGAGTATCAGCCAAAAATGATCCGTTGGATACCATCTTTGAGCACTTCCACATTAAAGTTAATTAATAAAGCCAGTGGAAGTTTAGTCATTTTTAAGTAAGAAACTACCCTCGCCTTTTCAATAGGAGGTACAACTTGAATGGCTTTCAATTCCACCACTAAAATGTCCTCCACAAGAAAATCTAATCTTCCTTCCCCAACCCCATAACCCTTATAATTAATATTGATAATCTTCTGACGTTGAAACCCTATCCCCCGCAACTTAAACTCAAAAGCCAATGCCTCCTCATAAACCGACTCCAAAAAACCCGGTCCTAAGTCTCGATGCACCTCGATCGCGGCCCCAATAACAGCATAAGTCAACCCATTCGACATCTCCTCTAAGGTTTTTCTATCCGTATCCTTTGTTTCTTTGTAGTTCATAGTTCAAAACCTTAATATCTCGATATAACTATCCTAATCAAAACTTTTGCACCTGTGAGCCCCATCTCTAGCATCACCTCTGTGCCCTCTGTGCCTTTGTGGTTAAATCCCCAGAAAAGCTTAATCTTTTCCGATAAAAAAGCCCAGAAAAACGGACATCTCTAGCATCACCTCTGTGCCCTCTGTGCCTTTGTGGTTAATCCCCTAAAAAGCTTAATCTTTCCCGATAAAAAAGCCCAGAAAAACGGACATCTCTAGCATCACCTCTGTGCCCTCTGTGCCTTTGTGGTTCATTTCTTTATCCCCCCTATGGCACAATTGAAAAGCACACCTTAACTTGTCTAACCAATGACGGCCAATTTACCCCCACAATATGATCCCTTTGTCACAGAAGCTAAATGGCAAGAATATTGGGACACCCATCAAACTTTTCAAGCCAACCCCGAAAAAGGCGGTGATCCCTATTGCATTGTTATTCCCCCCCCAAATGTCACGGGTAGTCTCCATAGCGGCCACGCGTTTAATAATTCCCTTATTGACGCGCTCATTCGTTATCACCGCATGAAAGGTGATAATACTCTTTGTCTCCCCGGTACCGATCACGCGAGTATCGCGGTACAAACTATCCTCGAAAAACAGCTTAAAGCTGAAGGGAAAACTCGTTATGATTTAGGGCGAGAAAAATTCCTCGATCGCGCATGGGAATGGAAGGCAGAATCGGGGGGTACAATTGTTAATCAATTACGGCGTTTAGGATTATCAGCCGATTGGTCCCGCCAACGGTTTACAATGGATGAAAAGTTATCTAAAGCTGTGCTTGAGGCTTTTGTGCGTCTCTATGATGATGGCATGATTTATCGTGGGAAATATTTAGTTAATTGGTGTCCCGAAAGTCAATCCGCGGTTTCAGATTTAGAAGTAGAAAATAAGGAAGTTGACGGGAATTTATGGCATTTTCGTTATCCTTTGACGGAGGGTGATGGTTTTGTGGAAGTCGCGACGACTCGCCCGGAAACAATGTTGGGGGATACCGCGGTTGCTGTTAATCCTAATGACGATCGATATAAACATTTAATCGGTAAAATGGTGACTCTTCCGATTATGAATCGGCAAATCCCCATTATCGCGGATGAATTAGTTGATCCGACATTTGGGACCGGTTGTGTGAAGGTGACACCAGCCCATGATCCCAATGATTTTGAAATGGGCAAACGTCATAATTTACCATTTATTAATATAATGAATAAAAATGGTAGTCTTAATGAAAATGCCGGAGTTTTTGTAGAAAAAGACCGTTTTAAAGCCCGTAAAGAGGTGATTCAACGTCTCGATGAAGAGGGATTTTTAGTTAAAATTGAATCTTATCGTCATTCCGTTCCCTATAGCGATCGCGGTAAAGTTCCAGTAGAGCCTTTATTATCAACTCAGTGGTTTGTGAAGACTCGCCCAATGGCTGATAAGGCATTAGAATTCTTAGATGTACATCATCAACCGGAATTTATTCCTAGTCGTTGGTCCAAAGTTTATCGAGATTGGTTAGTGAAAATTAAGGATTGGTGTATTTCTCGTCAATTATGGTGGGGCCATCAAATTCCCGCGTGGTATGCGATTAGTGAAACCGGAGGAGAAATTACCGATGAAACGCCATTTGTTGTCGCGAGAAATCTTGAAGAAGCACAGGAAAAAGCCAAGGTGAAATTTGGCGCAAATGTGAAATTAGAACAAGATCCCGATGTATTAGATACTTGGTTTTCATCGGGACTTTGGCCTTTTTCCACTTTAGGATGGCCAGAAAAAACTCAGGATCTCGAAACTTATTATCCTAATTCCACTTTATCCACGGGGTTTGATATCATCTTTTTCTGGGTAGCTAGAATGACGATGATGGCCGGTTATTTTACGGAGCAAATGCCCTTTAAAACTGTGTATATTCACGGTTTAATTTTGGATGAAAATGGCAAAAAGCAATCAAAATCTGCGGGGAATGGGATTGATCCCTTAATCTTAATTAATAAGTATGGCACCGATGCTTTACGTTATACCTTAATGCGAGAAACCGCGGGGGCTGGCCAAGATGTCCGTTTAGATTATAATCGCAAAACCGATGAATCCGCGTCGGTGGAAGCTTCCCGTAATTTCACTAATAAAATGTGGAATGCCGCCCGATTTGTTTTAATGAATTTGGGGAATGAGCAAGGGGAGTATCATCATCAATTAACCCTCCCCGATCGCGATTCTTTAGAATTAAGCGATCGTTGGATTCTTTCTCGTTATCATCAACTGATTCAAGAAACTCGGAATCATTTTGATCATTACGGTTTAGGGGAAGCCGCCAAGGGACTTTACGAGTTTTTTTGGGGAGACTTTTGCGACTGGTATATTGAATTAGTCAAGTCTCGTTTACAGAAAGATGCCGACGCGACTTCTAAGAAAATTGCCCAACAAACTCTCGCGTATGTGTTAGAAGGCGTGTTAAAGTTATTACATCCTTTTATGCCTCATATTACCGAAGAAATTTGGCATACCTTGACACAAACGGGAGAAGAAGATTGTCTCGCGTTACAACAATATCCTGAAGTTGAGTTAGGATTAATTAACCCCGAAATTGAACAACAATTTGAGTTATTATTTGGCACAATTCGCGTGATTCGTAACCTCCGGGCAGACGCGGAAATTAAACCAGGGATGAAGATAGTCGCGATTTTACGCAGTGAGAATGAAACGGAAAGAAATATCCTGACTTTGGCACAGTCTTATATTAAAGATTTGGCGAAAGTGGAAACTTTAACCATTTCAGGTAATTTGGGAGACAGCATCGCGCAAAGTTTTGCGGGTGTGGTAGGCACGGTGGAAGTGTTAATTCCTCTGGGCGGTGTCGTTGACGTTTCCGCGTTACGGGCTAAAATGGAGAAGAAACTCGGTAAAGTTGAAGCCGAAATGAAATCAATTTCTACCCGTTTGGAAAATCCCAATTTTGTTGGAAAAGCTACCCCTGAAGTCGTTAAAGGGGCTCGTGATGCTTTCGCCGAAGCCGAAAAACAAGCCCAAATTTTACGCGATCGACTCAAGGTATTTTAGGAAATTCCCATCAGAAATCGGGTTTTTGCACAAAACCCGGTTTCTCTTAATCGCGATAGCGCTACGCGTAGCCCCCATTGACATTCTTAATGGCACAAACCCTTAATTTTCTTCCTTCTTCCTTCTTCCTTTTTTCTTCTTCCTTTGTGCCTTTGTGCCTTTGTGGTTAATTAATTCTGCCTTCTGCCTTCTGCCTTCTGCTATAAAAAAAGGAACCCGTCATGTTATACTTAGCCCAGGTTTGCCATGTAGAGACATCAGACAAGAGTAATATACGTCTTTTCGCGGTGGAAACTTCTCAGGAAACCTGGGCAATTTTACCCCATCCCAATAAAATTATTAGGAATGACAATTTTGCGGGTTTAAGCGAGGGTTTATTAGTCTTGGTTGAAATTTCAAGTGCAGGTGAAATTGTCAGTATTAAAGAGGCTACTAATTGGGTTTTAGAGTTAATTCAAACCTATTTAACTAAGGGGATTACACCCGATTTTATACAAAAAGAAGTAGAAAAAGTTGAACAATGGCGACAAGCTTTAACTTTACAAAATCAAGAATTATCCCGTCGCCTGATCGAAATTGAAACCCGTCGTGAGCAAATTCAAAATTTAGAAGAAACCGTGAAACGGGAAAAACGACTTCTGCGAATGGTAGCGGAGAAATTGCGACAACAACCGAGGTAATAGGGAATAGGTAATAGGGAATAGGTAATAGGTGTTACAGCAATTTTGTGGCAAGTGAAGTATAGCAACTGCCAAGGCTATTAGGACAGATTTTGTAGGGGCGGGTTCACCCTTATCTTTGAGCCCCAAAGACAAATTATAAAAACCCGCCCCCACCCCACGACTTAACTACCCGGGCGGT
>JBEDKD010000122.1:0-4228 GCA_041172365.1 Cyanobacteriota bacterium
CTGGTAGAATAAATAATATCTGGTGACGGTTAAAACTCTATAGGAGATATGGAATTTATGGGTTTTGTACTGAAAAAAGTCGCGATGACGTGCTTAGGAGTAACCGTTTTAGGTATCCTTAGCAATATGACATTTGTCTTGCCGTCAATGGGGCAAGCTGGTGCCAATAGTGGTCGTTGTGAACCTCGAGTGCCGACGGGTAGAGTTAAATGCCAGTATGATAATGGCGATCGCTATATTGGGGATTTTGTTAATGGTTTGCCACAGGGAAGGGGTGTCTATGTTTATTCTACGGGAGCTCGCTATGAGGGACAGTTCAACTTAGGTCAACCTAATGGTCAAGGGGTCTTTATTTTTAAAGATGATGACCGTGTGGAAGGTGTTTTCCAAAGTGGCAAAATTAGTCAAGGGACTGTTATTTTTAAGACGGGTGATCGCTATGTAGGTGCTTTTGATACGAGTCAACAAATTGGTACTCCCGTCGGAGTTGGTGAATTTATTTATGCGAATGGCGATCGTTTTAAAGGTGAATTTTTTGGTGGTAAACCTTTGGGAAATGGTGTATTTATTCGCCCTGATGGGACTCGCTGTCAAGCCCAATTTTATAATGAAGAGCTGGACGCGTCTAATGGTAAATGCACATTTGTTAATGGTCTTCGTTATGAGGGAGAGTTACGTCAAGGTTTACCTCATGGCAAAGGAGTAATTATTGATGCTAAGGGTAAGCGTTTTCCTGGTTTCTTTGACAAGGGTCAGCAGGTGAAAAAATAAGGAAAAGAAAAGTCCGTCAGGGGTTAAAATCCCTGCCTCAAAGCTTAAGTCCTCTGAAGAGGACTAAATAGGGCTTGGGGTATTGATGCCAACTTAAGGTCAAATCCTGAGCCCGTCAGTCCGTCAGTCCGTCAGGGGTTAAAACCCCTGCCTCAAAGCTTAAGTCCTCTGAAGAGGACTAAGGTAGTCGAGCATAACTAATGATGCCATTCGATCTAATCCTTTCTGTATAAGGATTGAGAAGACAAAAAACATGACTTTTGCAGCACTACCGTTTTTTTCTTAGTCCTATATGCGAGGACTTGAGCTATGAGACAGGGACTTAAGTCCCTGGAGGCTTAAGTTGACACCAATGGCTAAAGGCCTACCCTACAGAAGTTTTTGGAGATGTCTAACTTTTGGGCGCAATGGGGCGGCCAATGGCGCGTCTCCATGTGCTTCAGATTTGGGTAGTCTTGCCCAAGGCAATGTCTCGACGGCTCTTCCCTTATTCCCTTTCACACAGAAGTCCTTGAAATTACTACAACACAAGACTTTTGGGGATGTTACGCGTATTTTGTCCGGGTGCTTTGGGCATAATAGCAACAAATCTTAAAATTAAAAGTCTTCCGAGAACTCAAGGACAGTAGTACCCTGGGTAACAATTGGCATAACGCGTCAAGTGCATTCCAAAGGAAAAAACATTATGGTTCAACGTGGTTCTAAGGTTCGCATTCTGCGGAAAGAGTCCTATTGGTATCAAGAAGTCGGAACTGTGGCTTCGATCGACCAGAGTGGCATTAAGTACCCCGTCATCGTTCGCTTTGACAAGGTGAACTACAACGGCTTTAGCGGTAGTGCCGGTGGTGTTAACACTAATAACTTCGCCACTAGCGAGTTAATTGAAGTGGAAGCCCCCGCGAAGGCTAAGGCTAAGAAAGACTAAGGCACTTCTGACAAGCGAATTGCCAAGGGGGGAGGAGCCGGCGCGATCGCGTTTTGTCCTTCCCCCCATTTGCACATTCCCCCTTAAGCCAAAAATCCTCTATTTCAAATCTCAAATTCAAAATCTTTTTCATGCCAGAATTGCCTGAAGTAGAAACTGTCTGTCGGGGTCTTAATCAAGTGACTCTAGGCCATAAAATAGTGGGGGGTGAGGTTTTGCTCGATCGCGTCATCGCCTCCTCAGTCTCTTTGCCGGAATTATTGGCGGGTATCACAGATCAAGTGATTAGTCAATGGCATCGTCGCGGTAAATATCTCTTAGCTGAATTGAGGAGATTTAGCCCAGGGGAAATAAAAGAAAAATCTGATCCTTTACTCCCTGATTCTCCCCTATCACCTCTCTCCAATTGGTTAGTAGTTCATTTGCGAATGACGGGACAATTATTGTGGTTAGAGCGAGAGGAACCTTTACAAAAACATACTAGGGTAAGATTCTTTTTTGAAGGTGGCAAAGAATTACGTTTTGTGGACCAACGTACTTTTGGTAAAATCTGGTGGATTCCTTCAGGCCAAGATGTGAAGGAGTTTGTCTCTGGTTTGAAAACAATGGGCCCGGAACCCTTTTCTCCTCAGTTTTCGGTGGAGTATCTGGCACAACAATTTAAAGGCCGTCAACGCCCCATTAAAACGGCTCTCTTGGATCAATGCGCGATCGCGGGTTTAGGTAATATTTACGCGGATGAGGCTTTATTTTTAGCGGGAGTTCGCTCGACAACTCCCTGTAGTGCTTTAACTTTAAACCAAATTCAACGTCTGCACACCGCGATTATCCAAGTCTTGGATAAGGCTATTAATGAAGGGGGTACTACATTTAGTAATTTTCTCAATGTGGAAGGCACTAATGGTAATTATGGCGGCGTGGCTTGGGTTTATCGACGCACGGACCAACCCTGTCGCGTTTGTCAGACTCCAATTCAACGCATTAAATTAGGATCGCGATCGGCCCATTTTTGTCCCCAGTGTCAAGTGTAACAGGGATTTCCTGGTCAACCCGGAGCCTAGTCGAAGGGAAGCGGTAGGGGCGGGTTAACCAATGATATTTGTTGGTGGCAGAGATATGGGTGAAAGAGCCCCTACTAGGAAAGAATGCTATTGAAACTTAAACAGCCTAGTTTGTCGGGATTTGTCGGGTTTTTTTGAAGCTGTAATTACTATATTACAAGTCTCTTGTTCAGGACTCCCTAGGTGTCACTTCGCAACGGGGATCGCGCAGACTGGCTTTTTCTGGTTCCCGTGGAAACCAAAAAGCGGTACGTTTACAGATTCCCACCAACATCAACATCACGGGCACTTCAATCAACACCCCAACCACTGTCGCCAAGGCAGCACCGGAGTTGAGTCCAAACAGGGTGACAGCCGTCGCGATCGCGACCTCAAAATGGTTACTCGCCCCAATCATGGCTGCTGGAGCCGCATCTTCATAGGACAGGTTGAGTTTTTGCGCGGCTACATACCCAATCAGGAAAATAAAGTTGGTTTGAATAAATAGGGGAACCGCAATCAGCGCAATGTGCAGAGGATTATTAATAATCAGTTCGCCTTTAAACGCAAATAGCAACACCAACGTAATTAAGAGGGCTGAAATGGCAACGGGATCGAGGTATTTGAGGAACTGATGCTCAAACCATTCGGGCCCCTTGTGTTTCAAAATCCAGTAGCGGCTGTAGGTGCCAGCCAGCAGTGGTAAACCCACATAGATCAACACAGACAGCATGATCGTTGCCCAGGGCACGGTTAGACTATTGGCAGCCAACAGCACGCGACCCAGAGGCGCGTAGAAAAAGAGCATCGTCAAGGAATTCACCGCCACCATCACCAGCGTCAATCCCTGGTTGCCATAGGACAAATAGCCCCACATCAGCACCATCGCGGTACAGGGTGCAATCCCCAGCAGAATGGTTCCCGCAATGTAGGAGTTGCTCAGGGAAATCTCTTGCCCATTAATTAGTTCTGTGCCGATAATCAACGGTTTAAATAGCCAGCCCAGAAAAAATTGGGAAAACGCCAACATGGTGAACGGCTTAATCAGCCAGTTGACTACCAGGGTTAGCGCAACGGGTTTTGGTGTCCGAAATGCCTGGTCAATCTGGGTGAAGTCAATTTTGACCATGATGGGATACATCATGAAAAATAGACAGATCGCGATCGGAATCGACACCTCGCGGATGCTCATCGCATCCAGAGCCACAGCTACTCCCGGAAACAACCGCCCCAGCGCGATTCCTGCCAGGATGCAAAGGAACACCCAGAGGGTTAGATAGCCCTGAAAGATGCCCAATTTCTCAACAGGTTCATTCGATGTCTGACGGCTATTAGAACTGGGAACACTCATACCATAAACTCCTTCCCAAAATTAAGCGGTTTTTAATCTATTATACCAAGTCATATCAATTTTTTTTGATATATAAACTTTGAGTTTCTGTCAGTTTTGGTCCTTTCGTGAGGGGTGAATGGGCAGGGAAAATGTAATAAC
>JBEDKD010000123.1:0-11932 GCA_041172365.1 Cyanobacteriota bacterium
TTGATGGACATTATTAGTGGGGTGGGGCGGGTTTTTGGAGGTTATTTGTTTGTGGGATAAATTCGGGTGAAAGAGCCCCTACAAAATCTGTCCTAATAGCCCTGGCGGTTGCTATACATCCGCAAATAACTATAGCAATCCTAAATAAGTTGTGGTAGGGGTAATTCAGGAATTACCCCTACAGTAACGGTTGAATTTGAAAAAATATAACAACTCAAATAGAATTGCTATAACTCGATGCTAACTCTTCATAAAGAATCATTAGCTTTTGTCTCATAACTGTTTCATCGTAATTTTCCACAATGTGCTGGCGTAACTTTTCCAGTTGGCCAATCCGCGCTGCGGGAGATTGTTTTCCTACTTCTACCATAGCCTTTGCCAAGGCTTCCACATTGTTAGGTTCCACCAAAGTATAGTATTCCTCTACAAAGGTATCTCGGTAAGCCCGCAAATTAGAAGTAATCACAGGGCGTTGACAAGCGGCGGCTTCCACTAGAGTAGAAGGAAAAGCATCTGAAGAAGGATAATTAATCACCACATCTGCCAGATTATAAGCTGTGGGCAGCATTTGGTGGGGAAGTTGCGGCAGCCAACGCAGGCTATCAGCAATTCCCAAGGTTTTTGCTTCAGCACAAATTTCTTCCTTAAGCTTTTGGATGAAATCTTGATGATCACGACTAAGTTCTATAAATAATAGAATTGCCGGCTGAGGTAAGTCTGCATAACTTTTAGCAAAAGCTTGAAAAATCTCTTTTTGACCATAACACCAGCCCCAACCGCGAGGGGAAAAGAAAACCGTTGCATTATCAGGAATTTTCAAAACCTGCCGCCATTTTTCCACATTACTAGCATAGTTAGGGTGAAAATGTTGAGTGTCGGTTCCTAAACCAATATTCTCTATTCGTTGATTTGAACTGAGCCAACTTTGGCAAGCTTCAGCTAAGGCTGGATTTTCGACAATTAATACATCGAGATTGGATATTACCTGCTGATAGATATCTTCCATAGTTCGTTGTTCTGTGGAACTATTGTTATCAGCTATTTGATCTTCTGGGTTGGGATCTTTTACAGGTTCTTCAATTAACTCATTTAAGAATCCCCAAGCTGAAACCACTAATGGATGCAGTCCAGCTAGTACACAACAGTGAGTAATATTATTGATAGCATGGACATGAATAATATCTGGTTGAAAGATTGCTGCAATCTCTTTTAGCTGGGCAACATTGGCGGACAATTCATCTATTGGGGTATCTATCGAGGAATTGCTGGTTGAGTCATACTTACACCTGGGGGTGACAAATTCAATAAAGTGGTAATTAGGGGGTTGTTTAATTAGATAGGGATTCGTGTCTCCGATTAGCCAAACTTCGTGCCCCTGTGCTAAAGCCCAATCCAAAGGTCGCTTCAGCGCCAGCATTGTCGGACCAACCATCAATATCCGCATCGCACTACTTTCTTCTAAACTATCAGAAGATCGCCCTTGGGGAATGGGAGTGAAGTTTTCATAGTTGATTCTTTCATGGGCTATTTTTTGTAGCCTATCATCTTTCTCGTTGAAAGCCTGTTCCAAGGAAAATGGGCGGAAAAAGGGGATATCCTGCTGACATCGATAGATAAATTGTCTATGCTTAGATTCATTATAGGAATAGTGATTAAAGTAAAATTCTACCTCTTCTTGAGTTTTACCTTTAACATCTAGATAATGAATTTCTGTTCCAGGAATAAAATCTTTCGTTTGCACGATCGATTTAGGACAGGTATCTATCCAAGATAAATTGGGAATTTTACCCGAAAACATGGTATTCAAATCAACCACATCCACTATATTAGATACTTTTTTGTAGGGAACCCATCTACGAAATTCTCTCCCATACATCCAATAGGACGATATATTAACATCTAGCTTTATATCCCCCATAATGAACTCATCAAGATCAATAAACGCCGTCCATGTATTCTCCTGTAGATTTTCTACATAGTGAGCTAATGCGATATGTTGCTGGTGCATAATCTTCCCATCTTCGATCGGTGCCCATCGGACTTTCTCTACATTATATTTCGAGAATATTTCCGCCTCAAGGCGCTCTATATAAGCATCCGATAAATGGGCAGTTAATTCGGAGATGTTCTCTCCGCGCCGATTTTTCCCATCTTTAACAATGCTATGTCCATAAAATATCTGATTAGACCCAGTGTTATCGTACAGGAAGAACTTATCAACACCCATCATTGTATGCCATGCCAACCATTCTTCCAGAATAAAAATATTCTCCCGAGGAATATATACCGTCATTATATGGAATGGTAAGCCGCCAAGAGATTCACGATTAATCATGTTACGTTTACAAAAGTATATAGGTTAGCTGGACATTTGAGCGCAATAGCTTTTTTAAGTGGGATTAGCTATCCGAAAAATTATAGTTTTCAAATACATATTTAGCGATCTGAACTTTTTCGATCAGTGGTCTTCCCATAAAATGGTATATAAATTGACCATCATTTGCATGAATATCATACATCCAATAAGAATTCATTTCATTCATCGGAAAAACATCCATCTCCACTCCATCGTTATATATTTTTGTAATAACATCTTGTTCATGCCACTCATAAAACTTTTTATCTTTCATCTCTTCTTCTGATAATTCAACGCATTTTTCGAAAATAGGAATAGCTTCTGTAGTAGCTATGAATGCACCAGTATTAATTAACTTTCCTCCATTCTTGCCATTGGCAGAAAATGCGATTGATGTTTTCATTTTAGCAATAATATTTTCTAATTTAATGCTTCTGTTTAAAACAACTGCATCGGCATCTAAATAAAAAATATGAGTGTATTTGTTGGTTTTCTGGTTGATTTTAAGAATATTTATCATTTCAAAAATTTTACCCCATACCGGATCATAACCTTCTCTGGGAACCTGAGAAACTTCTAGGTAATCATAGTTATGAAGTTCACAATACTTTTTATTCAATGTAGTAGAATAGATTGAGTATTCATGAATTTCCGGACTCGTCACTTGCAGAAAACAAATTTTTAGATTCAACATAGCTTTTCTGTGATTTTTAGAATTTCCTGATCTCAAAAACACACTAATCAATTTCTTAACGTTTCTCTGTGTCCCTGTGCCAATGCCCAATCCAGATGTCGCTTCAGTGCCAGTGATCCCAAGCCAGACATCAAGATCCGCATTGTAAGACTCCCTAACAAACTATCATATTATCGCTGCTTAGACAAAACAAAAATTAGCTGATTTTCTGATAATCTTATCCTGAAGGTGAGGCTAACTCTTGATAAAGAGTCATTAGCTTTTGGCTCATAACTTTTTCATCGTAATTTTCAACTATATGCTGGCGTAACTTTTCCAGGCGGCTAATACGTGCTGCGGGAGATTGTTTTCCTACTTCTAACATCGCCTTAGCCAAGGCTTCCACATTACTAGGTTCCACCAAAGTGTAGTATTCCTCTACAAACGTACCTCGGTAAGCCCGCAAATCAGAGGTAATTACAGGACGCTGGCAAGCGGCTGCTTCCACCAGAGTCGAGGGAAAAGCATCAGTAAAGGGATAATTAATCACCACATCTGCTAGATTATAGGCTGTCGGCATCATTTCATAGGGAAGTGCCGGAACCCAGCGCAAGCTATCAGCAATTCCCAAGTTTTTTGCTTGAGTCAACATCTCTTTTTCCAGCTTCTCAATGCCGTAGTCATCATGTACGGCATTGAATTTTATAAATAACAAAATCGCCGGCTGGGGTAAATCAGCATAAACTTTAGCAAAGGCTTGAAAAATCTTTTCCTGATCATAACACCAGTACCAAGCGCGAGGCGAAAAGAAAACTGTTGCATTATCAGGAATTTTCAAAACCTGCCGCCATAAGGCTGCGTTGCTGCTATAGTTAGGGTGAAAATGTTGAGTGTCAGTACCTAAAGGAATATGCTCTATTCGTTGAGTTGGACTCAGTAAGCTCTGGCAAACTTCAACTAAGGTTGGGTTTTCGACAATTATCGCATCAAGATGGGATAGTAACCAACCATATACATTTTTTAATCTTTGTTTTTCTGTGGAAATGTTGCTGTCAGATATTTGAGATTCTATAATTGGTTCTTCTTTTGGTTCGTCAACTAAAGAATTTAAGAAACCCCAAGCTGAAACAATTAATGGGTGCAGCCCCGCTAGTACACAGCAGTGAACATCATCATGTACATAATGAACGTGAGTAACATCTGGTTTAAAGGTTGCTGCAATCTCTTTTAGCTGGGCAACATTGGCGGACAATTGCTCTACTGGAATATATATCCAGGTATTTGTCGTCCAGTCATAGGTCCGAAAGGGAGTGACGAATTCAATAAAGCGATAATTATTCGGTTGTTTGCCTTCATAGGGATTGGATTCTCCCACTAGCCAAACTTCGTGTCCTTCTGCTAAAGCCCAATCCAGAGGTCGCTTCATTGCCAGGGCTCCCAGGCCAGACATCAAGATCCGCATCGTCATACTTCCACCTCTGCAACTGGGTTGTTAATGGCAATTAATTGGCGGTGTACGAGTTTTTCTATCAGTGCTAGGAGGTCTTTTTGTAAGACTTCAGGCCCAATTTTATATTCTTGCTGCAATTGGTTATATGCTTCTCCAATAGAGGTAGATTCTAGTAAGATGTTTAGCATTCGAGTAGCTGTCTCGTTGAGATTACATTCTCGTTGTGTTTCTGTCTTAAAAAGCATGGATTTTCTGCCTATTGGATGGGGTAAAACATCATCTACTAAGGCTACTTTTTTCGTTAAAATTAGCTCAAATGATTCCATATTAGAAAGTTGAAAGTTTGATTTTACTTTTTTATTGGTTGGCTATAGATTGACAGTTTAAAATAAAAATTGACTTGTCCAGTTTTTCTAAGTTTCCCCATGTCTGTCTAATAAAAGCGCGATCGCTAAAATAATAAATAGTAAGTAATAATCTTACTAACTCTTAGCATTTATTCACACTTTTTGTAGCTAGTAGGCTAACCTGGAATTTACAGGAACCGCCAAGGCGATTAGGACAGTAGGGGCGAAGCCTTCGGGCAGATAATTTATGGCTTTTACCAAAGATTTTTCACCCGAAGGCTATGCGCTGCGCGCCGGCTCCGCCAACACCCCAGATTTATGCCTTAACTACCTTGGCGACTGCTATATCTTACTAGAAGAAGTATTAGGTTTTTTCACGAAAAAAAAAACCAGCAAATAATCCGTCTAAGCGAGAGAGTAAATTACTCGCGGGTTTTTTCCTATTCTCCTCATTATTAACTAACAAAAGATAAGAAAATGAGGTTATATCCCATTCTTGCCCATGAATCAATTTATAGTAACTAAAGTAGTTACTATAAATATAAATATTTTTTGAGGGAGTTTAGGATTTAAACTTCTTGGTAGTTTGGGGTGTAAACACATTTTTCTTGGTGGTTTGGGGTGTAAACACATTTTTCCCGGTGGTTTGGGGTTTAGGAGTCGCTCCTCCGGCCACAGCACTTAGTTGCTCATCGCTTAATTCAGAGTCTTCTAGGCTGGGGGCTTGATAGCTTTGGTTTTCGTTAGTATTTTCGGTTGTCATGGTCATTTTTTCCTAAGTAATTTTGCTTGTTTATGATTATATCTGAAGTTCTCGTCTTGTCTAAACCTGTTTTGTAAAGTTTTGTAAAGTTTTGTAAAGTTCGTTAAGCAATCATTCTTATACCCCGATACGATCGCGCCTGGGTGCAGCACGATAGCTCCAGGGTGCAGCGCGATCGCGATCGAATCCATGTTTTTCTATATTCCGTGAACACCTAGAAAAACTCGTGTATATTATAGATAAGGAATGGAAATGTAATAAAGTCGTGCAGGCTTAAGGCTTGCTTTCCGGCTAATGCCGAAACTCGCAACCCATACTTAATTTATTTAATTTACATTCCTTAACTTAGTGCTATATTTGTGTCAAAACAGATCAACAACCTGCGGCAAGTTTCAAAGATATTTGTTTAATAGACGCGGCTCTTGCTACTGATGATAAAATTATAATTTCTCTGGATGATAATACGGCGAGATTTGTTTTACTCAAGCCGCAAATGAAATTGATGATCTCAAACAAAGATATTATTTGGGTTAATCCTAATAATTTAGAAGAAACTCCCCTGGAATGGTTACAAAATGTCGCTCCCTGGGAAAGAGCGCGATCGCGGGGATTTCCATCAGAAAAAAGTCTAATATAAGTTGACTTTTCGATTTTGTCAATTAGTTGTACTTGTTCACGAAAATCTGATCAAACCCCCTTATCTAATAACTGTTGTCGCAAGAAAAGAGCATAATCTTGGGCATCACTACGAATTAAATGAATCCCATCATTAGTACGCCATTCCCTTGCCGGAGGAAAAGATAACCATTGATAAGTATTAGGCGGAAAAAGCTGTTGCATCAAAGCTCTTACATCTCGATCACGAGGGGATTCAAACACCTTGGGTTCTAGGGGAATATCAAATAAAAAAACCCGTGTTTTACCATTTTTTTCAATGGCTTTTATTTGAGATTTGATTAGATCCGCTTTTTCGGTATATTTGGCTTTTTCTTCTTCCGATAAAGGTTGATTTCTTTCCGCAAGTAGTCTCTTAATAGATTGCTCCGTTAATTCAGGATTAGTAAATCGACTTTCTTTTTTGTCCATCTCCACTTTACTAAGTGGCTCCTTGGGTTTAGAACGATTTTTCAAAGAATCTATTAAAATACTCACGGGTTGATATTCCTCCCTAAACATAGGCAGATAAAATCGTGTCCAGTATAACAGCGGATTATAGATAGAATCAATGATCTCAGTATCAAGTTTGCGAGAGATTGTCTCATTAATTTCTACGAGCAGTTGCGACGGATTGTTGTGACTTTTTTCTACCAACTCTAAACCCGTTTGACTCGCACCCCCACCCATCGCGATATTGATCACACCGTTCCCAACTTCCTTCGCTTTAATATTCGCGGTTAGGGAACTACCAATCATTACCAGTTTTAGCTCGGATTTAGGTGTATAAGCATAGCGTTGGGCTTTAATTCTGTTCTCTTGTACCATACTAATTCCATCCGTCGGTGGAATCACTCTACCAATGACTAATACTTGATAAAAACTGAGCATAAAGAGACAGACTAAAACCGGGCGCAAAATTGAGCGAAATGACAATTTAGTAAACATGAATAACCTCCTAGAATTGGAAATAAATAAATTCTTGAGAACTACCGCTATTGAGTAAAATTAAAGCTAACATCAAGCCAACAGCTACATCTTGAGATAGATTCCAAACTTGATGAAGAGGTTTTGGCCAATCTTCTTTCTTCAGAGTTTGGAAGGTGGGAAAATGTGGCAGGTGATAAATAATCACGGGAATGGAAAAAATCAGGGTGGGTACTATATGACTTAAACCCGGTTTGATATGAATATTACGAATTAATGTGTGCAGAAAATCTAGGGCTTGATCAAAACGTGGTAGTTTGAATAATAACCATCCTAATGAGACAAAGATAAAAACGATCAGGACCTGAAATGAATCTGTGATTATTTGCCACCAAAGGGGAGTTTTTACTGTGGTTTCATCCGTAGATTGTGTCGTTTTTTTATTGAAACTAAAAAAACGTTCTAGGGCTAATCCTATGCCGTGATAAGCCCCCCAAACCGCATAACTCCACGCGGCACCATGCCATAATCCTCCTAATGTCATTACTATCATTAAATTGATGTAAGTTCTCACGTTTCCTTTCCGGTTTCCTCCCAGGGGAAAATAAAGATAATCTCGTAACCATGTTGATAAGGAAATGTGCCAGCGTCGCCAAAATTCTGAGATGGAACGCGAAATATAGGGAAAATTAAAGTTATCTGGAAGTTGATATCCCAGAGACGCGGCTAAACCGATCGCGATCAGAGAATATCCGGCAAAATCGGCAAAAATTTGCATGGAATAACCCAATAATAGGGTAAGATTTGTCAGGGTTCCCATGCTTTGATAATAAGGGTATTGAATCCAGAATGTATAATCTTTTAAATTATCGGCAATTACTACTTTGAGGAAATAACCGACAGTTAAGCTGCGGAAGACAAAGCCCCAGGGGATTTCTTTGAATTTTTTTGTGCTAATTTGGGGATAGAAGTGTTTGGCTTTTAAAATTGGACCGGCAATTAAATGGGGAAAGAAGGCGACAAAGAAGGATGTATTCAGAATATGCTCTGGCAAGTTAGAAGATACATAGGATTTTGATTCTCTTTGATTCTTCTTTTGGGTAAATACATCAATTACCAAACTAATTCCTTCAAAGGTATAGAAGGAAATACCGATGGGAAGGGGTAAATGTAAAAGGATATAAATCAATCCTTCATCAGGCCGTGTGGCATCGAAATGATCAATAACTAAATGGGTGAGTAAAGCCCCATATTTAAACAAACTTAAAATTGATAAGTTAATGATGATTCCTAAGATTATCCAAAACTTTTCCCTTTCTTCGATGTCGTAGGTAATCATGTAACTGGTTAGGGAGTTAATTAATATAGAAAGTACCAATAAAATGAGGAGGTAAGGTTGGGACCAACTATAAAAGATTAAACTCGCGATCACTAGAATCAGCACTTGTGCTTTTTTCAGCGGTGGAAAGTAATAAATACTAAATGTAATTAAGAAAAAAATCAGGAAGGTGAAACTGTTAAATAACATAGGATTTTCTGTGGGCTAATGAGTATTAATTAGTAGAGACACTTTTCCGATTACCTTATTTTTTTGCTTTTCCCTCTTTGAATAACTACTTTATCAGTAAAGAGCTCCTCTGTCAAGATATTTCTCAAAGTTTTCTAATGATGACTATTGCACCGGATTTGATATCCTAGGAAAAATTGATTACCCGATCGCGTTACCTCTTTGCCCTCTGTTGTGATTGTTTCAAACTTCCCAGTCGAAAAAAACGCGATCGTGCCTGGGTGCAGCGCGATCGCGATCGCGATCGAAAAAGGGGAGTAAAGTAATAAGGAATGGAAATTAAATAACTTGGGTATTTAGTTTATCGTTTCGCCCTTGAGAGCGAAAGCCGGCTATAGCAATTCCTAATGAGATGTAAATGCAGGGCTCTGAGCCCGTCACAGGCAAGATGCCTGTGCCACAAGTTTTACTTCTGAAATGGAAACACTATAGAAGCCTGCACTACTTTTGCGTGACACTAAAATACTCATTCTTTGCATACACACTAATAATGCAATTCCCTACCTCAAAAAACATCCCTTCTTGCTCATCTTTCGAGAATTGTAAATGCACATACTTGGCACCAATTTCATCAGCAGTCGCGGCTTTTGCTTCCATCTCATCAGGGATTAACCCCGTCGCACCAATATAAAAAACCAAGGGCGAAACCTTCTCCCGATACACCTTTTCTGCATAGGCTTCTAACCGCTCATTTGCCATCGCGAAAGCCTCCACTAATTCCTCACGCGTGACAGATTCTCCCTTCCCTTTCCCTTGCAAAAGTCGCAGCAAACTCTCTCCCTTTACCTTAGACAAAATTGCCGCGACACTTCCATTATTTTCTAACCCCAAAAAGTCATCGAAAATCTCCTTCATTAAGTCATCTATTTTGGTAATTTTCATCCGTGATGAAATCGTCTTATGTCCGAAAACAACATCCTCATCTAATGTCTGATCAAAAGTCGGTTTTTCTAGCTTTTCCCCTGTCTCCTTCCGATATACCTCATAGACGCGATCGAGGAATTTATTGGCCGAATACAACTTACCAAAATTGAGGATATCTTTGCTGCCAATATCAATTTTGTAACTCACTCGTGAGTCGATCGTACCATTACCGATCGCGTCCTTTAAATTGGTATATTCCGTCGTTGTGGGGAAATTGATATTAAGATGTTTCGACAGATAATGCTGTTTTAACTCCTCTAACTGTTCCCCCGTATAAACCTCTGATGCTTCCTTCAAATGAGCAGAAATAATGCTAGAAAGAATCTTAATCTGTGCCAATTCTTCAAACACCCCATCAAGGCTACCATAATGGCCATCAAAAGGCACTAAGGGCAAACTATCTAACATTAGATCATACTCGGAACGGAAATCAAATGTCTCCGCGGGGGAGCCATCTTTTTCAATTACCCCTACTCCCTTGAGCAAATCAAACACCTTTTTGTTACTGACTTTTACTCGCAGTGATTTCACATTCAATTCGCCATCACTGACAATGGTATAATTATTAAAGGTATTAAGATCCGTTACCAAAATTCCCGCGACTTCATTAATTGGCGTTTCGTCGGAAACTTTCACCAGCCTGACTTTTCGGCTAATCAACATATTAATAGTCGCGGTATTTTGATTGATGGAAAATGAACCCATCTGCACATATTCCCCTCCATCTAAATATTCTGTTTTGAGCCACGGCTTGATCAGATTCCCCTTTTCATCTCGTTTCCCTTCTACTCGCTTTAACCCTTTGCGCTGATAGTTTTCCTGCAAGTGTTTCAGGTTGATAATCAGGCTTTCACTGTTTTCTTCTAATAGTTTTATCAATTCCAATACCGGGATTTTGTCACTGACTTGGACGCGATCGTGGATGTCGTGAGTCTTCAAAATCTCGGATTCAAAGATAGCCTTTTCTAAATCTTCCGTAAAGTCTGCTATCTGTGAATTTGTCAGAGCTTTCGCGTGTTTTTCTGTCAAAGTCGCGTCGAAAGTGCTCGCGAGTGCGTACTTGGCTGTATTCAAATTTCCATCCGCTAAATTAGCCTTAGCAAAGGCAAACACTGACTCATCAGTTTGTGCCGTGGGAACGTCTAATTGATCATACTCGGATTTGGTGATTTTCTGATATTTGTAAAACCATCCTTCATCATCCTCCTTGAGGCCGCAAATTTTCAATGTACTCGCGGAGCCGTTAATTTTCTTGGCACTTTTGCACACAAACACTTGATAATCATATTCCTTAATTAGGGGTTCTTCTAGGGGGGGAGCCACTGAATCACCTAATAATTTAGTCGTATCATACAAGCCGTTATAAACTTGTTTTACTTCCCCGGCTCGGATACAATTACCTGATAAATTATTGGCGATTTTTGACAGTAATTTGAAGTCCGCGTGGGAATAAGAAATGGTATTGACGAATACATCCATCCCTTTAAATTCTTCGCAAATTTCCTCTAGGGATTTAGCTTCGGCATTGGGACTGGGATCGTTGGCATAGCCGTCACTGTGCAAAGAAATCGCGGTTAGCTCTCCCTTTTGGATGAAAGATTGCGCCAGTTTCATTGACTGGGAAATACAGGTGCAGCCAGCCGTTTGTATGTTTTTAATGGCTTTGATGTAGCCTGAGTCAAATTCCATCACTTTTTGAATGGGGATTCGCGGGAAGTGACAAATAACATCTCCCTTATCCGCATAAGAAATTAGGGTAATTAGGAGTTGGTAATTGTTGTATTCGTCTAAGGTTAAAAGCTTAATCAGGGTTTCTTTTAATGGTGCTAAATCTAAATACATGGAGCCGGAGCGATCAATGATAATGATACTGTGCGCGACGGATTTTTCGGGCACTTCTCCGGGCTTTCTTTCCAGATTAATTCGATCAACTAAGTAGTAGGCTTTTTCCCTTCCTGCAAAGTTGTATAGGGTAAATTTTGTGCGGGGTTTAGACGCGGTTTTGCTACTGGTTTTTTCCGACTTTGCTTGTGATGCTGGTTTGCTTTGCCGTGCCATATTAAAACCTGTGTTGATTTATTAGTCAATATGCTAACACGCGAATTTGGGGGTGTCAAGAGCTCGCGGCACTTCTTCTCAATCTGATAAACCGAGTATTAATACTTAACCTAATGGGTGTTGCACATTCGTGGAATGATCCGGTGGTAGGGGCGGTGCCCCAGTGCCCGCCCCCTGTCCCCAGGAGCGGGGGTTTTGGGGCAACCACGGGGG
>JBEDKD010000124.1:0-13070 GCA_041172365.1 Cyanobacteriota bacterium
GGCCGCACAGAAGAAAATTGATGATGTCAACAACTTAAAAGATGATCGAGTCTATATCTTCACCGGTTCAAAAGACCAAACCGTTGACACCCCCGTAGTTGACCAAGTAAACGCGTTTTACGAAGCAGCCGGCCTCAAACCAGAACAGATCAAATACAGACGAGATTTGCTTAGTGCCGGTCATGCTATTATTGCCCCCAAGGGCGAAGTTCCCTGTGAAGTGACAGCTCCACCATACATCAATAAGTGTGAAGGAAGGGAATCTGCTCAAGCAGTTTTGACCCATATTTATGGGCAATTAAATCCCGCGGCTGAACAATTAAGTGGCAAGATTATTCAGTTTGATCAGAGCGAGTTTATCCCTCCCGAAGCTAAGTACACCAGCATGAGTAGTAAGGCTTATGCTTATGTACCAGCAATTTGCAACACAGAAAGCTGCAAAGTTCATATTGCTATTCATGGCTGTCAACAGGGGGCGGAGAAGATTGGTGACAAATACTATACAACAACAGGCTATAATGAGATAGCTGACACCAATAAAATGATTGTCTTATATCCACAGGCAAATAACTCCGTCCTACAGAATCCTCAAGGATGTTGGGATTTTTGGGGATATTCGACTGATGATTCCAAAGCCGCTCCCGTTTTCTATACCAAAGAGTCTCCCCAGATGAAGACTATTATGGCAATGGTAGATCGCCTAGGTGAAAAGCCGTCTAAATAACTCGTTCGCGTGAGTATATCCGCCAGTTGCTAGTTATCAACTTTCGACTCTAAATCAAGCTAAAAATCCTGTTTATGGTGATGAAAAATCCCTAGGGGAAAATTTCTCATAGAAGAGGATAGAAGAGGAAAGAATAACTAGCAACTTCAGGGAAGAGAATACATTTTGGAATTTAGGAATAAATAAATTATGACCACGAAGAATCCTTTCGTTGACCAATGGATAGAGTTGAACAAGTTAGCAATAGACTCTTTTCAGAAGATGGCTACCAATAATGTAACCGCGACGAATCAGATGTTAACAGGTTTTGTCGATGTCCGGGGGGTAGCGGAACTAACTCAGAGTTATCTAAGTCTTTTTAAAGGTATGGGAGAAGTTTACACTAATAGTGTAAACGATGTCTTTAAAACCCAACTGGAAGTTCTGAATTTACGGACTACATCGAAGGCTTATAAAGATTTCGGTGAATTTTATTTGGATGCGATGACAAAGCTGGGAAAAAACCAAGCCGACTGGATGCAGTTGTACATAGATATGATGAGTTCTTACTTGGCTCGAGTAAGTGAGGCGAAGGAAGTATCTGATCTTGCTCTCTATGTGCCAAAGCAGACGTTGACGGATGAATTTCAAAAAAAGGCGAACGACACCCTGGAGCAAACGCTCTATCTTTTGAATTCTCTAAATGTAGGAATAGAGCTTATGACTCAAAAAACCGTTGATGCTATGGCAGAGGATTGATCAACAGTTGACTGTTGGCTAACATAGGTGTTGTTGGCAAAGAATATGGAAGACACGCGAGGTATTGTGAATGGTTTGATCGAGCGATAGATATCTCGACTAAAGAATACCTTAATGCCATAGCAGCAGAGGGTAATAAATCAAGTTCCTAGTGCAGAAAATCTGATCAGAGAAAAGGGGAAGTTGGAGATTAAAATCAACTTCCCCTTTTCCCATTTCCATACCTTCGCTAAAAAATGATATCGCGTTTCGACTAAAGATGATCTCTACTTTATTCCCTATTAAGAGTTCCCTATTAATAGCCGTGGTTTTACCACTAAGGCACGAAGGCACTAAGGAAATAAAATAGAGAATCTCTAAACATCCGAGAAATTTACCCCTTTGTGTCTTTGTGTCTTTGTGTTTTATTTCCCTACATCATTCTCTGATCAAGAGAGCATTTATTTTACCACTAAGACACTAAGGCACTAAGGAAATAAAATAGAGAATCTCTCAAAATCCGAGAAATTTACGCCTTTGTGTCTTTGTGTCTTTGTGTCTTTGTGTTTTATTTCCCTACATCATTAAGATCGCGTTTCGACTAAAAGGGTAGAATTTTGTATTTGAGGTAGTGCTTTCGCAAAAGCCCCGATCGCGTGTCTCTTCGAGCCACTACTCACCCCAAAATAGGAAACAAAGTATCTTTTGACACATAGAGTAAAAGTTTTTTCGGGTTTTTTTGGCGGAATATACGGAGAAAAACCAGAGAGAAGGTATAAAAAAATACCCGTATCAGTAAAAGAGCAAGAGATTCGCTCATCGCGCCGTCATGTCAGAAGGTGAATCCATCTGTCAAAATCAAAGAAGATATCCCTTGGAATTTTCCCAGTTGTGATTCAATCAGCATCTAGTACCATTCACTGCATTAATCCAGAGTGCCCAAGGCCCTATCCTTTACCTTGGGGACATAATTTCTGTCAAAGTTGCGGCGCGCCCTTAAAATTACGCGATCGTTATATTCCCTTACAACGTCTGGGTATTGGTGGGTTTGCCGCCATTTATAACGTATGGGATGTCGTCACGCAAACCGAAAAAGTCCTAAAAGTGCTATTAGAGCCCTCTCCCAAAGCCTTAGAACTTTTTGAACAAGAAGCACGGGTATTAGCCAATTTACGTCATTCGGGAGTACCAAGAGTCGAAACAGATGATGTTTTTGAAGTGGTGCTGAAGTCTTCTTATAGCTCTAAACGTATTCTCCCCTGTTTAGTCATGGAGAAAATAGAGGGTAAAACTTTACAAGATATTTTAGATGAATACCCCCAAGGCTGTCCTGAAGCTTGGGTTTATAGTTGGTTACGTCAAGCCATTGACATTTTAGAGGTTTTGCATCAACGCCAAATTATTCATCGAGACATTAAACCCTCCAATTTGATGTTAAGAATCCCTGCCCAAAATGCCGGGGGGAGCTCTGTTAATACATTTCACCAGCGCGGAACGATCGCGCCCTTTGGTAAGGGGGCTATGGGGGGAGCGCAATTAGTCATGATCGACTTTGGGGGTGCAAAACAGGTAGGTTATGGGGAAACACAACCCTCATCCACAAGGTTAATTTCTCCGGGTTATAGTCCCCCGGAACAAATTATCGGAGCGACGGTGACTCCTCGTGCTGACTTTTACGCGTTAGGGCGCACTTGTATTCATTTATTAACAGGGAAATATCCGGCTGAGTTGGAAGATCCCTTAACTGGGGAGTTACGCTGGCGTAATTTAGTTCCGGTGAGTTCCCGTTTTGCTAATTTATTAGATGATATGGTGCGATCGCCTGTGAAAGAGCGTCCCGTCTCCGCGGCGGAAGTACGCGATCGTCTCCGAGATATTTATATCAAAAAAACACCGACATTGATCGGGTTAATGGTAAGAGGAATTTTTAATATTTTTGGTGTTATCTTTCTCGGACTGTTAAAAGTTATAGAAAGATTAACCCTTTCTTGTTGGAGTATTATTAATGGTATTATCTCCGCGTGTTTAGAAACAGTTTGGACAATGTTTTTAGGGGCAATGGGGGGAAGTATTGGCGCGGTAGGTGGTTTAGTTTTAGCTTATTGGTCCCCCCTGGGTATGGATATTTCTCTGTTTTTGGGTAAAGTTTTATTAGAGTTAATGCCACAATTAGGAAATACGGCAATGACTTTTTCCCAAACTGCGACACCCGCGATTATTTTATTTGGTTTTGCTGGCTTGGGAACCGCGATCGGATTAACTGATGGGGGAGCGTTTAATCAATATCGCCATTATTTCTGGGCGGGTTTAATGGGTATGATTGGTTATGGTTGCGCGGGTATTTTTTGGTCGGATGCAATTAATTATAAGACTATAGAAGATATGATTTTATGGGGTTCTCTTTCTATGGCCACGATCGCGATGGGGTTAGGGTTACAAAGTCATCGTTTTGTTTACGCGCTAGGGGTGGCAATAGGAACCGCGCTTATTTTTTCGGCGTTGCATGGTTTGAATTTATTTCCTGAGCAGTTTTGGAATTTATTGCGCTTCTCTGAGGGTAAACCTAGTTGGTTACAATTCTGGATGTCTATTGGTTTTTTTGGGGTTTTGGGTGGCGCGATCGCGTTGTGTTTAGGAATTTGTCATTATCTGATTATTCCTGTGTTGCGATGGTTGGGATGGAAGTGATATTTGGGAATGTTTTTTGGGGAAACCGCAGATATAGGCGAAGCCTTCCCGTTGGGTACGCAGATATAGGCGAAGCCTTCCCGTAGGGTACGCAGATAATGATGAACACAGATATATCTGTTTTTTTACCGTGGATTCCCCTGGTTTTACTAGGTGATACAAGGGATACGTTTTTTAGATAATGGGGTATTTGACACGGATTTTTCGGACTTATAGCACTACTCGAAGACGTTAGGACTAATTGCTCAAACCCATTCATTTTCTTCCTTCTTCCTTCTGCCTTCTTCCTTCTGCCTTCTTCCTTCTGCCTTCTTCCTTCTGCTATATCTTTTCGAGATTATGGTAGAGTTATCTTTTTTTGCCCGTCGAGCATCCCTTTCTTTGTTTAACTTTTCGCTAAAATGTCTTGATTTTTTCCTCTAAATCGGCTAGGATGGGCTAATACAACAGTAACTCGATAGATTAACCGTAGTTAACAGTATGTCCATCTCTAAATCAGTGTTATCAAGATTACAATTTTTGGGATTTGAGAGTGAGTCAGTCCCGAAACCGAGGCGCGATCGTATTTCGGTTCCCAATATATTACTTAGATATCGTCGTTCAATTCTCGCGGTATTGACAACGATCGCGGGTGTAGGAGTATCCGCGATCGCGGCCTTAGAGGTGTATCATTGGGAAGAGAAAATGCTGCACACACAACTACAAGAGCAACTAGAGCAAATGGCGATTAATCTCCAAAAAGATGTTAATTCTAGTTTGGAAGTTGTGCGGGCTGTGGGTACTTTGTATAGTACATCGGAGGATGTGAAGGAAGAAAAATTACAGAATTTTGTGCAATCTTTTCTTTATCGTTATTCTAGTTTAAAGGCGATCGCGTGGGTTCCTCGTGTTGCCTCCGAAGAGCGTTTTTTCTATGATAATTTAGGAAAAACGCCCCATCACCCTTTTTTTCAAATTAAAGAAAAAACACAGGGTTCTGAGATAATCAAAGCCGAAAAAACTTCGACATCTTTTCCGATTTTGCATCTGATTCCCAATTGGGGAAATCAAGATATTTTAGGTTTAGATTTGGCTTCTATTCCTCCTTATCAGATTCCTTTAGAGAAATCTGTTGCAAGGAGGGAATTAATTACAACAAAGCCTGAATTTTCCGCGAAGGAAAAAGAGTCAAGTTTTTTAGTTATTTTTCCTGTGTTTAATGATTTACCGCAAAAATCGACAAAAACGGCTCCCTTAGAACAGGAAAATTTAAAAGGTTTTAATGTCGGAGTTTTTCTGGTTTCTCCCATTATTCGTACCGCGATACAAGAAGCTAAAATTAACTTAATTAATGTCTATATTCAAGATATAATGGTTCCTGAACCTCAGAAATTTATTGCTTTTTATAATGGAGAAAATCAACAAATTATCGTCGATTCCCATTCAGAAAAAATTGGGAAATTAGGAGAAAAAATTGATTGCCCAGATGGTACGGGTTGCTCTCGGATTTTAAACATTGGCGATCGCCGATGGTTACTGCAATTTTTTCTCACTCCTGAATATATCAAAAATCAACAATATTGGCGCGCTTTAATTACGTTAATTTGTGGTTTTATTCTGACAAGTTTAGTTCTGTTTTATGTACTGAGTTTACTAAGTTATACAGAAAATATTGAAGAAGTTGTCACTGAAAAAACGGTAAAATCTCAACAACTTGAGCAAACCTTAGAAGAACTCAAAAAAACACAAACTCACCTGATTCAAACGGAAAAAATGTCAAGTTTAGGTTTATTAGTCGCGGGTGTTGCCCATGAAATTAATAATCCGGTTAATTTTATTTATGGTAATCTTCATCATGCCAATCAATATCTCAAAGACTTATTATATTTAATTAGTCTTTATCAGAAACATTATCCCCAACCTCATCCAGATATTCCCGAATATATGGAAAATATTGACTTCCCATTTGTCAAGGAAGATTTACCTAAATTAATCTCTTCAATGAGAATGGGTTCCCAACGCATTTTAGAAATTGTGCTTTCCTTACGCAATTTTTCTCGCTTGGATGAAAGTGATATGAAACTTGTTAATATCCATGAGGGCATTGATAGCACATTATTAATTCTACAAAATCGGTTGAAGCCTAAATTTAATTATCCACAGATTGAAATTATCAAACAGTATGGAAATTTGCCCTTAGTTGAATGCTATCCGGGGCAATTAAATCAGGTTTTTCTGAATATTCTGATTAATGCTATTGACGCGATCGATTATGATAACCAACAACGGGAAAAAAAGAAAATTTCTCTCCATTCTAGTCAAATTACTATTAAAACAGAACAATCTCATCCTGACCGTGTTATGATTAGGATCTCGGACAATGGGATGGGAATAACGGAGACAATCAAACAACGGTTATTTGATCCCTTTTTTACGACTAAACCTGTGGGAAAAGGGACGGGTTTAGGGTTATCTATTAGTTATCAAATTATCGTTGATCAGCATAAAGGCTCTTTGCGTTGTGAGTCTTCTCCGGGTAAAGGAACGGAATTTTTAATTGAAATTCCTCTGCGTTTACAGGAGTTTATTTGGGAAATTTAAACCTCATTTAATAGGGTAAGATGCTTATAGCATCAAGCCTTGTCTTGGGTGCATCTCAAAAAAGCCAAAACACTGTAATGGAAGCCTCTCGCTCTCTGGGGAGATCCTGACGGGAGCGAGACGCTCCCACTACCTATTGACAACAATGGGATGCTCCCTTGTCTCGATATCTTATACCATTTCTTAAAAGTTGGGCTACAGTAGGGACACGGCACTGCCGTGTCCCTACTGATACGATATGTAGCGACACTTTTCGGAATTGGTATTACCTTCCTGATAATATAGCAACCGCCCGGGTAGTTAAGTCATGGGGTGGGGGCGGGTTTTTATAATTTGTCTTTGGGGATCAAAGATGAGGGTGAAAGAGCCCCTACAAAATCTGTCCTAATCGCTTTGGCAGTTGCTATAACTCACAAATGTTAATAAATCCATTGTCCTATATCTAACAGTTCACGTTGTTGCCACAGCATCCAAACTCCGGTAATTCCCATGAGAATAAAGACTAATTGGCGAAATTGTTGCTCGTTCATTTTGGCTAAAAAATGTTGACCGATCCAATTCGCGGGAAATGACACGATGCCAATTAATAAGCCATACATCAAAAACTTGGGTGTAAACATACCCAAGGATATATAAGAAATGATTTTGGCAATATGGATGATCACAACGTTAGAGGATTTTGTCGCCACCATTGTTTCTTTGACTAAGCCATAATTGAGATAAAAGGGATTCGTTATGGGTCCGGTACTACCAATTAATCCCGATGAAAAGGCATGGAAAAAACCGATGGGTAAAAAATACCAAATATTCATGTTAAATGTGCGTTCTTTTTTCCCAAATCGGAAGCTCCAAACTGTTATGATCAGAAATAATCCAATGATTAATTCTAGCCATTCTAAATCTATTTGCGTAATTGTATAGGCCCCCAGTACCGCACCCACGATCGCGCCCGGAATATACCATGCTGTCACTTTCCAATCAATAAATTGCCAGAAACACCAAGTTCTCTGGGAGTTTCCCATCAACATCCCAACCGTGATCACAGGAGCGATCGCGGTTGGACCTAATAGCATATTGACAAGGGGAATCAAAATCATGGGACTACCGCCACCAGCTAGGGTGCTGATAAACCAAGCAACAAAACTGGCTAAACTGAGGATAATTATAGTCATTCGTGAAGCTTTAAATTTCGTAACATTCCCATTGTCTCATTTTTTCTCGATTAATGTGATAGTGGTGCATCGCGGGGGTATTAAATTTTACGGGCTTTCTGTAACAGACATTTCCCCAAAATACTGTAGGGTAGGCATCCTGTCTGGCCTTTGACGTGATGTTTACCAGATTTCTCACTGCTATCAATCCTTGACAATCCCATACTAATTCACGCGCAAAAGAGGGAAGAAAGCACCTTTGGCCAGTCCTGGTTCGTGAAAATGGGGCATTCTATCACGCGATCGCGCCATATTCACCCGTAAATATCCCTCCCATAAGTCGGCATCAAAGGATACTATCGTTTTCGGATCAGGAAAAAACCACAGTCAGGATGCAAAATTATGGAGCTAAGCGGACTCGAACCGCTGACCCCCTCAATGCCATTGAGGTGCTCTACCAACTGAGCTATAGCCCCGCTCACACAATTTACAAATGTACCTTATGTTTGTACGTTTGTCAATAGGTTTCGCCAATTTTTTTTTCCTTGAATCCCACTCCATATTTTTGATTTTTGATTACCAAAGGAGCGCGATCCCAAAAGGACTTGAACCCGATGAACAAAAAAAGAAAAGAGAGCCAGTTGACACAGACTCACAGCCCATGTCAACTTTCCCATTGCCCAAAAATTGCAGAAATGTTAAAACAGAGTCAAGAAGTTAAATCAGCTCGGCCACTCATCAAGCCCCCTGCATCAGGGGCCAAGAGTGGCTTTTTTTTGCCGTGAAGGGTGCCTTAGCCCCAGATTTACTCTTCATCCTCATCATCCTGTTCAATTTGACGCAGATGAATGTGTTTACGTCCGAGAGAGATTTCAAATTCATCTCCGGCTTGCAGATCCATTTGTTTAGTGTAGGCAGCACCAATGAGTAAATTACCGTTAGATTGGACACTAATGCGATAACTCGCGGAACGTCCACCCCGGCCAGTACCCGTTGGTTTACCATCAAGTTGAATTCCCTCTGCATCAATTAGAGCATTGAGGAATTTCATCATATTCACGCGTTCGACACCATTTTTGGTAACGGTGTAGTAACCACATTCTCTTGCTTTCTCTTCTTTGCTGAGGTGATCTAGCTCTTTGACTTTACGGACTAGAGCTTCACCTTCTAGGGTTTCGATACCTTTTTTTTTCGCCATTTACTTAATCCTGATCGATTGTACAACAGGTTGACTGTTTTTCTCTAGGGTTTCCTAGGTTTAACCGAGAAACTTTCGTTTCTTAGCTTTCTAATCAAACTATATTACACGATCAACTTGATAATCGAACAAGTTCACTAATTTTTTCATAAATTTTCTTCTTCTTCGAGTGTCGTCTTTGTCTCTTACCCCTCTTAAGTGTGTCAGGTAAGCTGTCAAGTAGGGAAATTTTTAGACAATGGGATAAACTCACGAATGAAGTTAAGGACTCGTGAACACTATAGTGTCAAGCTTTTATGGGTTCTCACCTTACAACCCGGATATGGACTGACTTCTGAAGGACCGATCGCGCCACGTCAGGAATTAGCACCTCCTTAGTAGAAAAAACTCTTAATTGAGATGCGTTGCGCGGGTTAGTCCATTCGATTCCAGATTGACAAGGTAGGGTATCAATTAGCGCGATCGTCGGAGAAAATCTCTGTCAGATAAATTTGAGAGGCTCTGGGTGAAACCTTTGAACCATTATCTTCTTAGGCAGCCGATGTAAGACAGGCTCAAGACTGGGTAACATTTCTTCTATGGAACCATTTACAGAAAAAGTTGACATGGGCCCTTTATCCTATTTCCCTTGAATACTTATATAATCATGTCCACAGTTGACAAGGGGCACAAGGGAGAGAAACCCCTTTTGTTGTTTAAGGTTTTTCCGAGTGTATCAAGGAGCGGGTACTTAAGTAAGAGTGGAGGCTTTTATGGAGTTTCCCCATTCGTTTATTTCAGGAAATATCGGTTTAATGATTCAGACTTATCATGTTGTCATTGTATTGGTGATTAGTGCCGCGATTGATTATCTGATTGGGGACCCTTGGGGATGGCCACATCCCGTTCAGGCAATGGGTTGGGCGATTCGTCATCTTTCCCAATTTATCTTAAATTCCCTACATAGTCCCCAGGGTGATCAACCAGTTGTAGCTGTGCGAGTGGGGGGGATATTCCTGGGGATCGTCCTTATTTTTGGCAGTGGAACCTTATCTTGGTTACTAATCAAAGCTACTAACTGGGTACATCCTCTTTTGGGGATGATTATCGAAAGTATCCTCTTAGCAAGCTGTTTCGCGCTGCGTAGTTTAAGAGATGCCGCCAGAGATGTGTTACATCCTTTTCAAGAAGGAGATTTTATCAAGGCGCGGCAATCCTTAAGTCTTTATGTTGGTAGGGATACAGATAATTTATCGGAGTCTGATATTTTAAGAGCTATCTTAGAGACCGTCACGGAAAATGCCACAGATGGAGTAATGGCGCCTCTATTTTATGCCATGTTTGGGGCAACTTTATCTTTATCCTTCGATATATTAGGGTTTCTTAATGATGGTACGGTTCCTAATGGGTTCTCTCTCTCTTTAATGGTTCCCTTCTGTATCGCGTATAAAGCATCTAGTACCCTAGACTCAATGGTTGGTTATAAAGAACTTCCCTATCTTTATCTAGGTTGGTTTAGTGCCAAATTAGAAGATATACTGACGTGGGTTCCCTGTCGTCTCACAGTCATTACATTAGCTTGCTTATCACGTCAACCCCTCTATGTTTGGCAAATCTGTCAACGAGACGCGGTAAAAGATCCCAGTCCTAATTCCGGTTGGAGTGAGTGTGCCTACTGCGCTGTCTTAGGGGTACAACTAGGAGGTATAAACTATTATCGAGGAGTAATTAAGGAAAAACCACTTTTAGGAGAACCTCTCCATCCCATTACCCCAGAAGTGATTGAGAAAGCTTTGCAACTGACACGCGCTTGTTTTTTGATTTGGTTAGGATTATTTGTAATGATGAGTCTCTTATTAGAGCTCATTCGTTCTTAACTATAGGTAGGCAAAAATTATGAGTCGAATTATAGAAATCTTATCAGCGGATGAAGTGCGCCGAACGATTACTCGTTTAGCGTCTCAAGTGGTAGAAAAATCGGATAATCTTCAGGAATTAGGGCTTTTGGGCATTCATACTAGAGGGGTTCCCTTAGCGAAAATGTTAGCCCATCAGATTGAAATGTTGGAACAGGTAAAAGTACCTGTGGGATCACTTGATATTACGTTTTATCGGGATGACTTGGATCAGATCGCGACTCGGATGCCGGAAAAAACCGATATTCCTTTCGATATGACGGGCAAAAAAGTGGTTTTGGTGGATGATGTGATTTATAAGGGGCGCACCATCCGTGCCGCGCTCAACGCGATCCATGAATATGGCCGCCCGGAAGCGATTTGGTTAGTGGTATTGGTCGATCGCGGCCATCGTCAATTACCCATTCATCCTGATTTTACGGGTAAAAAGTTACCTACGGCGAAGGAGGAACAGGTAAAAGTCTATCTTAATGAGCTTGATGGGCGCGATCGGGTGGAATTAATTAAGCACGGAATTTAGAAGAGATTCCTAGCCTCCCTTGACAAACATCCCGTCATTCTCCATCTTTCTGACGGTGGGGATGGGGCTCGCGACTTACCTACTTGTGTATCTTTACCCGATCGCGCTTTTTTTTATCTGCACGATTACCCGTAATCATTGTTGATGTGCTGTTAGACGCGATGATTCTGCTGGCAAACGCGATCGGGTGACACTTGATCAAGAAAAATGATCAAGAAAAATGAGATGTTCTTCTCAAGATAATCCTAGGGGCAAAATAGACATCTCCAAAAACTACTGTAGGGTAGGCATCTTGCCTGCCATTGATCTAATTTTGAGGAGATTTCTAATTGCTATATACCATTTTAAAATGAGAGGTAAATGTCGAAGGGGCATTAGGCCCCTCACAGGCTCAAAGGCCGTAGTAGAAGTTTCACCTCTCAAATAGAAACACTATATTTGGGGTATTATAGGTCAAATTACCCTATCATTCATAGTGAGATTTTTCGGAGGTAGTCAGTGGAGAAAACCTGGGAAGAAGCCATAAAGAAAGTGCTCGCGGAGTCCTCGACACCGCTACACTACAAAGACATTTCCGAACAAATATTATCTCGTGGCTACTACGAAACTGACGGGGCGACCCCTGGGGCAACCGTAAATGCCAAACTTACATCGTCGATCAAGGAGTTGGGCGAGAAATCGCCATTTATGCGCGTTGGGAAAGGCATATTTACGCTCAAAAATTCACCCCTAGCATCATCAAAAGTGCTTCTGGAATTTGCCGAATCGGATATGGAGTTATCCGACTCAATCATTCATTCTTTTGGTATGTACTGGCAACGAGACCTTGTTGTGTGGCATAACGATCCGAAAGTGTATGGCAAGCAACAAGCCCTTTCCAAACCTGTCGATTTTGGAAAACAGAAAGGCATTTACATTCTCTATGATCACCATACCGTTGTGTATGTCGGGCGATCCATTGAGCGCCCCCTAGGTAAACGCCTGTTTGAACACACCATTGATCGCTTAGGTGGTCGCTGGAATCGTTTTTCATGGTTTGGTTTACTTGACGTAACTGAAGAGGGCAGCCTTAAAGAAACTACCCCAAATATATCGTTTGCCAGCCTCGTTGCAACACTCGAAGCACTACTAATAGAGGCTCTTGAGCCACCACAAAACAGAAAGCGCGGGGATGGTTTTTCTGCTATCGAATATATTCAGCACACTGATCCTGAATTGAAGGAAATGGAGATTCAAAATACACTTCGATCCATTGAGCGAAAAATGCGGGGGGTTCGTGAAGGAATCTAACAAGTCGCTCCTGGGGACTCTGGCAGGGGCTTACCCATTTTCTCATAGCCATACACCAAATCTTCTAAAACTTGTTTCGCGTTCTCAAGTGCTTCTTCATAGCTTTCACCGTGTGTCCGAGCGTATTTCCCCCACTCAGGCAAACTCGCGATATAGGCCTGATCCACCTCAGACCACTGAATTAAAATACTAGACCTCTTGCGAAATTGAAAACAAAAACATGGTACAATGAGTAAGACGTTAATTAATAAATGGTAATTTATGGACTACGAATCTATCAAAAATTTAAAAGCTGAAGAGTTCAAAC
>JBEDKD010000125.1:0-3861 GCA_041172365.1 Cyanobacteriota bacterium
CATTAAAATTATCTTTTTGTCCGATCGCAATCACAACTTCCGTATTTTCATTTAAAGAAGAGTGTACAAGAATTTTTTCTATTTGTTCCACCCCATCATTAGTAACAAAAGCAGAAAATAAATAAATTTTATCCCAAGAGTATTCTTTACAATTTAATAAAAAATGTATTGTCTCTTTCAAGCTGTTTTGAGGGTCTTGCAAAATTACAAATCTTTTAAAAACAATCATTGTAAATACCTCCAATTAATTGATATAAAACTTTCAGGCAAGATGTAAACCACAATTTGATTATCTTCCCTAAAACTGCACGATCACACCTAATAAAGTTGACTAAAAACATAATCAGCCAACTCAATCAAAGCCTGCTTTGACTCCGACGGCGGGAACCCCACCAAACGCATAACCGCAGACTGAGCGGACTTAGCCTGTAATTCCAGCGATCGCCCTTTGCTGGTTGGATGCCTGAAAAATCACTCATAACTCTCTACAACATCATAGTGTTTTGCAGCCACACCTAAACCTTGCAGCTCTAGAGCCCGCGTGGTTAGTGATGCTTGAGTTTCCCAGATGTTGACGAAAAAAGGAACAGCGCGATCGGGATGGTTTTCGGCAAAATCGAAGAATGCCTGGATTTGTTCTCCTACATTCCTAAAGTGATCGGGTAAATCGCCGGAGCCTGGGATGTTTGTAAGATTACTCATGGGCTTAACTGAGATAGAGGGGGAGCGCATGGAAAAATTTTATTTGTTAAAGTCTATCTGGTCACACAAAATTTTGCAACCTCAAGATCGTCCTGACTTACACAATGGGCCGATAGTCACTCCCACGATCGCGCTCACTCTGAGATCCTTAACCTGTCGGGGAAACCCACTATCTGACAACCGGAGTCAAACCTTGAGAGAAAACACGACTATGCGCGATCGAACACTAAACTAACTATAGTGTTGACCTTTCAGAAGTAAAACTTGTGGCACAGGCATCTTGCCTGTGACGGGCAAGATGCCCGTACCACATTTACATCTCCTGCGGATGCAATCTTAGTTGACATAATCCTCGAACTCCCACTAATATCAAATCCGTTTGATTAACCAGAATAGCGCGATCGCGGCGGGTTTTGTGAAACTATCAATTTTCTTACCGTTGTTGGCGAAAGAGCCCCTACATCAATTCCCTTCATTTAACAGGAAATGATATAATTTACAACTTCAAAAATTCTCTGTTTTACTCATAGTGATAGCCCCATTTCCGAAAATCAATCAAATGGGAGCATCCCGAATTTGCAAATATATCGGTAGGGGCGAAGCATTCCGGTAGTAAATCCTTCCTTTTAACCAATAACTTATCTGCCGGAATGCTTCGCCCCTACAAAATCTGGATGCTCCCCAATCAAATTATCAATCATCCCATCAACAACGAGATTTTCTCTATCAAATTGACCCTTTATTTTCTTTCCTCTGTGTCCTCTGTGCCTTTGTGGTTCAAAAAAAACACCACCCAAGACGATCGCGCAGTCGCTCAAAAAATCTCAAGAATAAGGTGATAGGTTATAGGTAGTAGATGAAAAAATGAAACTTAAAAATTAACATCTCCTGCACCTAAAACCTAAAACCTCATCCCTCATAGATCGAGAGCGCGATCGCGTCTCAGAAAAGGTCTAAATCTTAACTTCCAAAGACTTAAGAAATTCAGTATTAACACCAGATTCACGAGTGAGAGCAATTTTACCCGTTCTCGCAATTTCCCGAATACCAAACTTATTAAGAACCTGTACAATTGCCACCATTTTACCAGGATCACCCACCACTTCCAGAGTAAGAGAATCATCACCAATATCGACAACCCTGGCCCGGAAAATTTGTGCTAATTCAATAATCTCCGATCGCGTAGCAGAAGTAGCATTAACCTTCAATAACATTAATTCACGTTCCACACAAGGAGTATCAGTAATATCCTGAACCTTGAGCACATTAATCAACTTATAAAGCTGTTTCGTTAACTGCTCAATGATCCTGTCATCTCCGGGTACAACCATTGTAATTCGAGAAACGCCCCCTTGTTCCGCGGGGCCCACGGCCAAACTCTCAATATTAAACCCGCGACGGGCAAATAAACCCGCGATACGAGTCAACACGCCTGCTTCATCTTCAACTAAAACGGAAAGTGTATGTTTCATACTGTCTAAAAAAATATACTGATTTGGGTTCTCGCGTTGCTTCTTCAGAGATACTCCCACAGTATTTATGACTACAGTATTGATTTTATATTGACTGTGGAAGGAAGAAGGAAGAAGCAAGAGGGAAGAAGGAAGAATGAGACTCCCCCCATCCCCATTACCAATTACCCATTACCAATTACCCATTACCTATTACCCATTACCTACACTCCAGTCTGAGACTCTGCTTCTGTGGGAGTCGGATCGTTAAAGACAATTCTTAACCAAGGTGGGGCTAAGAAAGTGGTCAAAATTACCATCATAATGATCGCGGCTTGTAATGGGGGAGAAAGTGCTCCACTCGCCGCACCAATTCCCGCAAATACTAAACCGACTTCCCCTCGCGGTATCATTCCTACACCGATCGCGAGACGGTTGATTTTTTCTTTGCCCCAAACAGTTGCACCCGTGACAACTTTACCTAAAATGGCAACAACAATGAGGAAAACTGCCATTAGTAACCCCTCACGGTTTGCGGGTATCGCGGGGTTTAGTACCCCTAAATCCGTTTTCGCTCCCACACTGACAAAGAAAATCGGGACCATCAGATCCGCGATCGGTTTCATTTGAGTCTCTAATTCTTTACGTTTATCCGTCTCATCAAAGACTAAACCCGCAGCAAAGGCCCCTAGAATCGCCTCTAAGTGAATGGCCGCGCCAATATAGGAGAGAATAAAGGCAAAAATTATCGCGGGAATGACAATGTTTCCGCGTGTTTTTAGGAAGTCCGCGATCATCACAAAAGCCTGATTAAAGAAATTCCCTAAAAGGATCGCGCCTACTAAAAACACCGTCGAACTAATAATAAGATAGATGACATTCATTACATCTACCTCACCCGTTTTTGCCAAACTTGCTACCACAGCCAAAACAATAATCCCTAAGACATCATCAATGACTGCCGCACCTAAAATAATTTGACCTTCCTTTGAGGAAAGACGGCCTAATTCCGACAATACTTTAGAAGTAATACCAATACTTGTCGCAGTTAAGGCCGCACCCGCAAAAATCGCGGGTATCGCGGGAACACCAAATAACACCATTAACCCAAAAGTTCCCGCGGCAAAGGGTACGACAACTCCTACACAGGCGACAATCGTTGCTTGTACTCCTGCTTCTAGTAATTCTTTTAAATTAGATTCTAATCCTACTTCAAAAAGCAGAATTATCACCCCTAACTCAGAAAGAACAGAAATAACTTCACTTTGCACATTAAAAGTCACCTCTGCTGTTTCTGGACTTAATCCCGCGGTGAGCTCCAGAATTTTGATAATTAATGAACTGGAACTATCAGCACCACTGTCAGCAAATACTAACAAATGAAATACTGAAACTCCCACAAGCACACCACCGACTAACTCACCTAAAACAGCCGGAAACCCTAATGAATTAGAGATTTCTCCACCTACTTTACTGGCAAAATAGACCACAACTAAACTGAGAAGCACTCCAGCCAGTACCATTGAGGGATCAACCTCATTATTAGTTGTTGCCAAGAGAGGAAAGGATAAAAGATTGGGGTTAACTGATGTTACCCAAGTGATGACATTTTCCATTCGTGTCCTCGAAATCTCAATGGTTGTTAGGATAGCATTAGTTATTGGGTAATGGGGATTGGGGATTGGGGATTTGTGATTGGGAATTTGTG
>JBEDKD010000126.1:0-35535 GCA_041172365.1 Cyanobacteriota bacterium
ACAGTCATTACCCCTGTTTTTGCCAATACATTAATCTCCCTTAAACCTCTGTTTTATGTAGCATCAAGGGGACACCATGCGGATATTGGTGGAATTACCCCAGGCTCCATGCCACCTCATAAGACCTCTTGCGAAATTGAAAACAAAAACATGGTACAATGAGTAAGACGTTAATTAATAAATGGTAATTTATGGACTACGAATCTATCAAAAATTTAAAAGCTGAAGAGTTCAAACGCTTAACTGGTGTGGAGAACAGCACTTTTCAAGAAATGGTGAAGATCGTCACAGATTATGTGAAAACACACAAAAAAGTGGGAAGAAACAACAAATTAAGTATAGAAGACCAAATCTTATTAACTTTAGATTATTTTCGAGAGTATAGAACTTATTTTCATTTGGGAAAAGAAGTGGGTTTAAATGAGTCTAATGTGTGCAGAACAATTCAAAAAATAGAGAAAATTTTAGTGGAATCAAAATCTTTAGCATTGCCGGGTAAAAAAGTATTAAAATCATCAGATTTTTTTGAGCAAGCAGAAATAACTATAGTAATTGATGTCACGGAAACGGAAATAGAAAGACCTCAGAGAAAGCAAAAAAAAATTACAGTGGCAAAAAGAAAAAACATACTAAAAAAACTCAAATAGTGGCAGAACAAAATACATCATTAATTATCTGTACCGCTTATGGTGAAGGCTCTGAGCATGATTTCACTCTGTTTAAAAATAGTAAATTGGTCATATCAGAAACTACACTTGTTCTAGCAGATAAAGGGTATCAAGGTATTCATATATTTCATAAAAACAGTCAAACTCCTCACAAAAAAAAGAAAGATCAATCATTAACAGTTCAGCAAAAAAAAGAAAATAAAGAATTAGCTAAGAAACGAATTATGATTGAACATATTAATCGTAAATTAAAGATATTTAGAATATTGTCATCACGATATAGGAACAGAAAACACAATTTTGGGATGAGATTTAATCTGATTGCTGGTATTTACAATTATGAAGTTAAGTATCGGGATCAATTAATAGAAAGGATTTAATTTCGCAAGAGGTCTATTAGGGATGAGACTGGGGAGGGGCGGTGTCTGTGAGCAGCGCGTGGATTTTCGGGGGCAAGTCTGGAGGGGAAAATCGCGACGCGCGGGACGAACGTCCCACGCGTGTCAACTAGCCATCGACAGGGGACTGCCGTGCTATTGACAGACAAAAAAATACAATTACTATATTACGATGTTTCTTTTCCTAAAACTCAAAACTTTACAATTATTTACATTGGGGATGAGAAGGGGGAGGGGTAATGTCTGTGACTTGAACTTTGACAACACCTTCACCCAATTGAATTAATAACTCTTGACCTATACTTAAGAGAGTTGTCTCATGGGCGATCCGACCTTCTTCTGTTCTGACAATAGCATAACCTCGTTGGAGAACTTTTTGGGGGTGAAGGGCGATTAATTTTTCTTTCAGATATTGAAAATGTTGACGGGTGCGTTGAAAATGACGTTTTGTGGCTTGGAGTAAGCGTTGACGTTTCCATAAGAGAGCCTGTCTTTCTTGTCGGATCATAGCAGATAAATCGGGAACGGCTTTTTGCGCGGCCGCCGTAGGTGTAGAAACCGCGACATCTGCGACTAAATCGGCTAAAGTCCGATCGCGTTCATGGCCGATTCCAGTAATAATAGGAATGGAGCAATGCGCGATGCCGATAACGACTCGCTCATCATTAAAACAACTTAAATCATCACTAGCTCCACCACCCCGCGATAAAATTATTACTTCGGCACGATGATCTTTTTCTACTCGCGTAAGGGCTGTGACAATAGACGCGGGTGCTTCTTCTCCCTGTACGAAACAAGGGGATAATAATATTGTTAAACCCGGATGTCGTTGTTTTAAAGTGCGCTGAATATCGCCCCATGCCGCGGCTTCACGAGAAGTGATCACCGCGATCGTTTGTGGTTTTGGGGGGAGAGGTTTCTTGCGCTCTTGTGAAAATAAACCTTCGGCTTCCAGACGATTTCGTAATTGTTGAAGCCGTTGAGATTGTAATCCCTCTCCGGCGAGTTTAGCCCTCGATACAACTAATTGATATTTCCCGTGAGCGGGATATAGTCGCAGATACCCCCAGATGATAAATTCCTTTTGATTGGTGGGGCGATTTTCTAATTTAGAAACGAGACTTTTCCAGACAACACAGTTGATAATTCCGGGTGAGTTAGTGTCAATTAAATTAAAGTAAAGATGTCCTCCTTGACTAAGTTTAGGATCGGATACTTCACCCGTTACGCAAATGTCTTTTAAATAAAAGTCTTCTTCTAGGAGAGTTTTGATATACTCCGTTAAACCGGCTACCGATAAAGGTGAATTTTTCCAGGTTATATCCTTCATAATTTTCTCTAGTTAAAGTTGTGGTTGTGGTAGTGCGGCAAAAGTCAGGTTTTTAGCCTACTCAATCTTTACATAAAAAGGATTACATTGAGTGACATCATTAGTTATGCTGGACTACCAAAGTTGTGAAGGAAGAGTATTAACAATTAATAATCAGAGCGTATTTCGGCTGGTTTTCATGGAAAAATATGCTGTGATCAAATCCAGTTATTTCCTCAGAAACAACTATGTTTACTCATTTTTTTTGTTCCTTGAGTATTAACATATTGTCTAATCAAGAGTTGTGCATCTAATTTATATATTTGTTGTCTAGGGGTATAGGGAGTCAATAAATATTAACTGCCTGTAAGGGAATCGCGTATTAGTGGGATAGGGCAAGGCTTACCCGAAGGTTTTGCCGTCAGAGAGTTGAGGCATTTGGTTATAGGGGGTGGAAGACTCAATCAAGAAAATACAGAAATGTGTAACTACAGCATTCAAGTAGTTAGTAAGTTTAGTTGCATAGGGCTCCTTGAGACAATCTAAAAAAAACATTTATGCAACGGAGGGAGAATGTTAACTAAATATCAGATTCCACTTCCTTCAACCCCACTTTTTCGATTTCTTCCGGCTCACCTTCTCTCACAGGTAAGTCCTCCACCTTCAGCACTAAAGAGCGCGATCGCGCTTCTTGAATCTTGGAGGCAATGACATCCCGTTGATTAATCAAATAAATACTCACTAACGTCAATAACACACCCACAGACTGAATCGAACTCAGCACTTCTTCCAAAAATAAATGACCAAATAATAACGCGAAAACCGGAGTTAAAAAAGTTAAAGCACTTAAACTCGTCAAGGAACCCTTAGAAGCAAAATAAAAGAATAAACCATAGGAAACCGCACTCCCAAAAACCGTAGAATAAGCTAAAGCTAACCATCCCGAACTATCAATATTTTGCCATTGATTCGACTCTAAGAAACCCGACAAACCAAATAAGGGTAAACCCCCGATAATCATGTGCCAACCCGTCGCGACAACCGGATCAGTATAACGACAAACCCATCGTACTAAAACCGTACCTACCGCCATTGATAACGCGGCTAATAACATCAAAAATTCACCCCGTTCAAACACTTGACTTAATAACGATAATATGTTATAATCCCCAGTAAAATTACCCGATAAAATGTCAAAATTCGCGAGACGATGGAAAAACTCAATAATCCATTCATCAGGTAATCCAATTAAACTAATACCAGTAATGCCGATCGCCAAACCTAACCAACCCCAAAGACCAATTTTTTCTTGAAATAACCACCAAGACATTAACGCGACTGCCAGAGGTTGAGAATCAATCATTACCGAACCTAAACCCGCGGTAGTCCTCATTAAACCTTGGGCTAAAAAGCCTTGAAACATCGCGCCATCAACTAACCCAAATAAGGCAATCCATAACCAAGCTTTCCATCCCTGGGGGTGTGCTTTTCTTAACAACATCGCGACTAATAATACTAATACCCCCGCGGGAACTAAACGCACCCCCGCGAGAAAAAACGGAGTCGTATTTGGGATCACTCCTTTCATGGCTACCATCGCGGTGCCCCAAAAAAAGAAGGGCGAAATTAGTAACAGGGGTGCAAAGGGTAGTTTGGACTCGGTTAACTTTTGTTGCATTGTGTCCCCTTTTCAGGCTAAATTTCACTTTATCTTAAAGTATCTTAATATATCTTAAGGATTTCGGGCAAAAAGCATAAACCCAGAGATAGAGGTGAAAAATCGTGATAAAGTCAATTAAGGCATGACTGGCTCTAAAGCGCGTTCTAGGTTCCTTTTGTCACGGAGGCAACAAAAACGCCTCTTGCAGATAGAAGGGTTTTGTGGTAAAAAAACAAATTAGTCACAAGTTGAAGCTGTAAACAAGGCTAGTCAGTCTCGTCTTTGTGTAAATATGGGAAAGAATAGGGCAGAATAGAGTAAAGTAAATAGATTAAGATTGTCCATGATTTGGCCATTTAAGCCTGGGTATCGCAAACAAATTGCACGCATTGAAATCAATGGCGTGATTGCAGGGGAAACCCGCAAGCGAGTTTTAGACGCTCTCAAACTGGTTGAAGAGCGGAAATATCCCGCGTTATTATTACGCATTGACTCTCCTGGGGGGACTGTGGGAGATTCTCAAGAAATCTATAGTGCCCTGAAGCATCTCTGGGATAAAGTGAAAATTGTTGCTAGTTTTGGCAATATTTCCGCGTCTGGTGGTGTGTATATTGGCATGGGAGCTCAACATATCATCGCGAATCCGGGTACTATTACCGGGAGTATTGGGGTGATTTTACGGGGTAATAACCTGGAGCGTCTCTTAGATAAAATTGGCGTTTCTTTTAAGGTGATTAAGTCGGGACCCTATAAGGATATTTTATCCTTCGATCGCGAATTGACGACACCGGAGCAGGAAATTCTGCAAGCCTTGATTGATACTAGCTATGATCAATTTGTCCAAACGGTGGCCGAAGGGCGTAAACTCTCCATCGAGACAGTAAAAAGTTTTGCCGATGGGCGTATTTTTACCGGACAACAAGCGTTAGAATTAGGGGTTGTGGATCGTTTAGGTACGGAAGAAGAGGCCCGTCGCTGGGCGGCCGAACTCGCGGGACTTGATCCCCAGAAGACGGAGTGTTGTACTTTAGAAAAACCGAAACCTGTGTTAAGTCGTTTGCTGGGTACGACTCAGGTATCATCGGGGATCTCAGCCTATAAGAATTGGCTAGAATTTGAAGTATCTACCAGTGGTTTACCCTTATGGCTTTATCGACCTTAATTGTCACATTATTTTAACCTTTTTCAATGATTGTGACAAAGGGGCTGATTTAGTAAAAAACTGATTGATCATAGCTGGTAGGTAAATTAAGGAGGATTTGGCGTGGAGTGGCGAGTACGGGCGATTCGTGGGGCAACTACTGTCTCACAAAATTCGGTGGAGGCAATTCGAGATGCGGTGCGGGAATTGCTTGATGAATTAGAATCTGGAAATAACCTTGATCCTCAACAGATTATTAGTGCCACATTTTCTGTCACCCGCGATTTAGATGCTATTTTCCCAGCCGCGATCGCGCGCGATCGTCCTCACTGGGATAATGTCGCGTTGTTGGATGTGCAGCAAATGTATGTTAGGGGTAGTTTAGAGCGTTGTATTCGCTTTTTGATTCACGTTTATTTACCTGTACATCAGACACAGATTTATCATCCTTATTTGCGGGGCGCTAAAAATCTCCGCCCTGATTGGAAGAAAGCCGCGGCTATTTCTTCCTCTATTGGTGGATAATTCGTAATCAAAAATAGGCGCGATCGTGTGTCGGAAATTATCTTCTGTACCCCGATACTGAATATAAATATCACCCCACCTACAAAGGTGGGTTTTTTCACTGAATCCCACGATCGCGCTGTTGAGAAACCGGGTTTCTTCCCTCAACCTCGACGTAATGTGCAGTAGCTCCCAGAAACCCGGTTTCTTGATGCCCTAAAGAGACGCGGTACGGCCTCTGAGAAACCGGGTTTCTGAGCTCAACCTCGACGTAATGTGCAGTAGCTCCCAGAAACCCGGTTTCTTAATGGGAAATAGACGCGATCGCGCTTAAGAAGCAAGAGGGCGCGGTGGGTATTCTGTTGATGAGCTTGGGTGTGCGTGCTTTAATCAGATAGATGGGTTTGGTTTGGTTTCAAGGGGAGTTTGCGCCCAGGAAGGTGATTCATCTGACTTAGGAGCAGGTTGCGCGGTGGGAGACTATTGACATTGCAGATAAAATAGATGACTATGAGTAGCGGTTAAGCCGAAGAGTAAATTATGATAAAAGCACTTGAAAACCACACTAAACCTGCACGATACGAGGCTGTCCTCAAGGAAAAGGCAACTGGTGAAACCTATACCCCAAAGGCTTTATCTGACTTTGTTGCTCAGAATATTGTGGAGACTCTAACAGGTTTCCCCACAGGACGACCTCTCCGCATCTTAGATCCTGCTATGGGTGAAGGAGAATTGCTGATCAGTCTTCTGAAACAACTTTTATACCGATGTCCTGAACTAGAGATCGAAGTTTATGGTTTTGAACCAAATCAGGATGCTCTCAACATCGCGGCTACACGAGTGCAACAAAGTTTTCCTAACGCGACAACACATTTTCAGAAAAAAGATTTCCTTGAGTTCGTGATAGAACGATTTGGACTTATTGATAACGAATTACTTTTAATTTTAAATCCCCCTGATACCTATGATCTAATTATTGCTAATCCGCCTTATGTACGAACTCAAATTATGGGAGCCCATCAAGCGAAACTCCTTGCCAAGCAGTTTGGCTTATCCGGTCGCGTTGACCTTTACTATGCCTTTATCCTCGCGATATCCCAGGTACTTAAACCAGAAGGGATTGCAGGAATTATTGTTTCCAACCGTTTTATGACCACACGCTCAGGCTCCTCAGTTCGGCGTGCGCTTCTTGAAAGGTACAATCTCCGCTCAGTATGGGATTTAGGCGATACTAAACTCTTTGACGCGGCTGTACTCCCTGCTGTTCTAGTCGCTCAGGGTAAGAAGAATGAGAAAAATTGCTTGCCCGTCTTTACTTCAATTTATGAAACTGATTCTTCTGCAAAAATTGAAGTTTCAACACCTATTCAAGCGCTTGCTCATAATGGCGTTGTTCAGGTAAAAGATGGTCGAAAATTTCTGGTACAGCATGGCAATCTTAATACTAATGGTTCACTTGATGGAGTATGGAGCATTTCAACTAAAACAACAAATGAATGGCTTGCCACAGTTGATTCACATACATGGGGAACTTTTCGCGATATTGGCAAAATTCGTGTTGGTGTTAAGACTTGTGCGGATAAGGTTTTTATCCGTTCAGACTGGTACAATTTACCTCCCGTAGAGTATCCTGAACTCCTCCGACCCCTAACAACACATCATATTGCACGACGATTTAAAGCGCTTGAACTAAAGTGTCCTAAGTTCATTCTCTATCCCCATGAAAACGTGGAAGGTTGTCGCCGTGCAGTGAACCTTTCTGCTTACCCTTGTAGCAGAAATTATCTGGAGAAGAATCGGGTCCTACTTGAAAGCCGCAAATATGTTATTGAAGCTGGGCGTGAATGGTATGAAATTTGGGTATCACAGGATCCTGATGCTTGGAATCAGCCAAAGCTTATTTTTCGTGATATTGCCAATGAACCTACCTTTTGGCTTGACCAAAGTGGCTCTGTTGTAAATGGAGACTGCTACTGGATTGCTTGCCAGAAACCAGAGGAATTAGATTTACTATGGCTGGCTGCGGCAGTTGCTAATTCGAGTTTTATTGAACGATTCTATGACACTCGCTTTCACAACAAGCTCTACGCGGGACGGCGACGGTACATTACACAATATGTTGAGAAATTTCCGTTACCTAATCCACAGAAGGCATTAAGCAAAGCAATTATCGCGAAGGCAAAGGAAGTTTACGAATGTATTCCATCGCCCAAGTCCGATATTCTTCAGACAGAGCTAGAAAAGATGGTTTGGAATGCTTTTGGGCTAGTTGCTGAAGAAGTCACTGGGTAACGATACTTGTAGCTTCTTAGGAATGGAAATTAAATAACTTGACTATTGGGTTGGTAGTTTCGCCCATAATTGCCCCAAAGCAGGCAAGATGGCTGCACTACGTTATTAATTTTTCATTCCTTCGCCAGAGAAATTCTAATCAATCCATCATTGAGTAAAATTTCTAATTCTGGTGTGGGAATCCACAAGTTAGGATCACCTATCTTGATCGGATCATATATAGATAGTCCACTTTGCTTAATTGCTTCAACATACTTATTAACACCATCATTATTAGTCTTCATGTTTGATCGCGTTCTCTGTCAATAATTCTGGAACACTAACGCCGAGAGCTTGGGCGATAACTTCTAAGGTGCTGAGAGTGACGTTTCGTTCGCCTCTTTCAACTGAGCCAATGTAGGTTCGATGCAAGTCACAAATATGGGCTAGTGCTTCCTGGGAAAGATTCTGGCCTTTCCTGTAGGCACGGACGTTATCGGCAAGAATTTGCGTCATCCGTAAGCTTGGTTTTCTAAGGTGCTCTTTCGCCATTTTTCTGCACTTTGTTTAACCGCGTCTATTTCCTCGAAATCTATCGGCATCACAGCCGTTTCAAATTCTACGCCTAAAACTGTACTAACTTCACGGATTTCTACAAAATTGGGACATTAGACATCTCTAACAATCGTTGTGGGGTAAGCATCCTGTCTGCCCTTGACTGGCTTTTGTGGAGATGACTTACGATAACGCGATCGCGCTTCAGAAGCAAGAGGGCGCGGTGGGTATTCAGTTTATGAGGTTGGTTGTCGGTGTTTATGATGGGATGGATGGGTTTGTTTTGGTTTTAAGGGGGGTTTACGGTGGGTGAGTCTGGTGAGGGAAAGGCGATCGCGTCTCCCTACTCACCTCTCACTGAAATCGATCGCGCTCTTTTCACTCCTAAAAGGAACGCGATCGCGCCCAGCAGAGCCAGTCACGATCGCGTTCCTTTCACCTCAACCTACAAAGAAATGTCTAAACTCTTATCCCTGAAACCGGGTTTTTCCGATATCTAAAGTGCCCTATCGACAATTTCCGGCGCTCGCAAAACCGCGATTTTACGATGAGCCGCGTTCGCTAAAGTCGGCACAGAATTTCTCAATCTTGCCGTTAATTGCACCGTAGTTGAATCATAAATTTGAGTGAGAACTTTCGGATATAACCCAATACCAATAATCGGTACTAAAAGAGAAGCAATAATAAACACTTCTCTGGGTTCCGCATCCACTAACACCTCATGTTCAACCAATTCTTTATTCTCCGGTCCATAGAGAATTTCTCGCAACATTGACAGCAGATAAATCGGCGTCAAAATTACACCCACCGCGGCCAATAATATCACCACCACTTTGAAGGAGAAACTATAGGCATCGCTGGTGGCAAATCCCACAAACACCATTAATTCTGCCACAAAACCACTCATTCCAGGTAATGCCAAAGACGCGAGGGAACAAGCCGTCCACATCGCGAAAACTTTACGCATTTTTTGACCGACTCCCCCCATTTCATCTAACATTAGAGTATGAGTGCGATCGTAAGTACATCCCACTAAAAAGAATAAACTCGCTCCAATTAACCCGTGAGATACCATTTGTAATAATGCCCCACTGATACCGAGATCGGTATAAGAACCCAACCCTATTAACACAAATCCCATGTGGGAAATTGATGAGTATGCAATTTTGCGTTTCAGGTTTCTTTGGGCAAAGGAAGTTAATGCAGCATAGACGATATTAACAACGCCTAAAATAACAAGAATCGGCGCGAATACCGCATGGGCATCCGGTAACATTCCGGCATTCATTCTAAATAAGGCATAACCGCCCATTTTTAACAAAATACCCGCGAGTAACATGTGGGCGGGTGCTGTTGCTTCTCCGTGGGCATCAGGCAACCATGTATGGAGGGGGAAAATCGGTAATTTTACCCCATAGGCAATCAAAAATCCCGCATACAATAACAATTGTAAATTGAGCGCGTAATCTTTATGCGCGATCGCGGTCATATCAAAAGTTACAGTATCACCATAGAAGGCCATTGTTAAGGCTGCAACCAGGATAAATAAGGAACCCCCCGCCGTATACAAAATAAATTTTGTCGCGGCATAAAGACGCTTTTTGCCACCCCAAATTGACAAAATAAGGTAAACCGGAACTAACTCCAATTCCCAAACCAGGAAAAAGAGTAACATATCTTGCACCGCGAAAACCGCGATTTGACCACCATACATGGCCAACATCAAAAAGTAGAATAACTTAGGCTTAAATGTGACAGGCCACGCGGCTAATATTGCTAAAGTTGTAATAAATCCAGTCAGCAATATTAAAGGCATGGATAAACCATCAGCGCCGACGGACCATTTTAAGTCAATTTGAGATACCCAAGTATAACTTTCTACCAGTTGTAACCCCGGATTATTAAAATTATAATCCGTACAGAAAGCATAAACAATAAGCGCAAAATCAATTAACCCCACAATAAGGGCATACCAGCGCACTGTTTTTCCGTCCTTATCGGGAATAAGGGGAATCAGCAATGATGCCGCGATGGGAAACAGAATTATGGTAGTTAACCAAGGAAAATTTGTCATATTTTGAAATAACTTCAAAGGTGATAGGTAATCGGTAATAGGTGATGGGTAATGGGTAATAGCTAATTGGCGATCGGTAATCGGTAATGGGAGTGGGGAAGGGCGATTATTTTAATAATTAACTCAAGGGGCTAGTGTTGATCGTTTAGCAACTTCCGTTAATTACTAATTATCTACCTTTGATCGTCATGGGATAGCATGATTTTTTGAGACTTTACTATTACCCATTACCGATTACCCATTACCGATTACCGATTACTCATTACCCATTACCTCCTATTAACCGATACCAGAGAAAATCACTAAGCCGAGGACTGCGACAAAGACAATCAAAGCATAGAATTGAGCGCGGCCATTCTCAAAATATTTTAATCCTTCACCCGTAATTAAGGTGACGAATCCCGTGAGGTTTACGGCACCGTCCACAATGCGATAGTCAACTTCCAAGACTTGTCGCGCTAAACGGCGAGAACCTTTGACAAAGAGAAAATTATTGATATCGTCGAGATACCATTTATTGCGCGAGAAATTGTACAGAGGTTTGAATTTTTCCGCGATCGCGTTAGCATCAATCTTACGAGTGAGATACATCAAAGAAGCCAAAGTAATGCCAATTAAAGCAATACCAACGGAACTTCCCGCCATGATCACAAATTCGGTTAAATCAAACTCCGCGCTATGTTCCAAAATCTCCTTGAGAGACTCCCCCGGCGCGTGAACAAATTGTTCAAAATAATTACCAAAAGGAGTACCGACAAAGCCAATAATCATCGAAGGAATCGCTAACACCATTAACGGCACAGCCATTGTTAAAGGTGATTCATGGGGTTCGTGACTATGATGATCATCTTTACCATGATCTAACTCCTTAGCATTCATCGCACCCGGTCCAAAGACGGGAACAGGAACCCCTGCGGCTTCGGCTAATAATTGTTGTTGAATCGTATGATCATTGCCACGGAATTTTCCTTCAAAAGTAAGGAAATACATCCGAAACATATAAAACGCGGTCATGCCCGCGGTGATCCAACCCACTAACCATAAAGCAGGATTCGCGGCAAAAGCACTACCAAGAATTTCATCCTTGGACCAAAATCCGGCAAAAGGAGGGATTCCACAAATAGCCAAATTACCAATGAGAAAACAAGTCGCGGTAATGGGCATATATTTGCGTAAACCACCCATCACACGCATATCTTGGGCAATGATAGGATTATGACCTACAACCGCTTCCATGCCATGAATCACCGAACCTGAACACAGGAACAGCATTGCTTTAAAATAGGCATGAGTCATCAGGTGAAACAAACCCGCGCTATAGGCTCCGACACCCATTGCCATCACCATATAACCCAATTGGGAAATGGTGGAATAAGCTAATCCTTTCTTAATGTCATTTTGGGTAAGGGCAATAGACGCGCCTAAAAATGCCGTAAAAGCACCCGTACAAGCAATTACCGTCATGACGATAGGTAAATGCTCAAACACTGGATACATCCGAGCAATTAAAAACACACCCGCGGCCACCATTGTCGCCGCGTGAATTAACGCGGAGATGGGGGTAGGACCTTCCATCGCGTCAGGGAGCCAAACATGAAGGGGAAATTGGGCAGATTTGGCGACGGGACCTAAAAAGACTAAGATGCCGAAGAAAGTGGCAAGGGCAACACTAATGGAACCACTTTGAACTAAAGCTTGTAGGCGATGGCCCATTTCTTCAAATTCAAAGGTATTAGTGGACCAATAAAGACCTAACATCCCTAATAAGAAACCAAAGTCACCGACTCGGTTTACCACAAAAGCCTTTTGACAGGCATCAGCCGCAGAAGGGCGATCGTACCAGAAACCAACCAGGAGGTAGGAACACATCCCCACCAATTCCCAGAAAATATAAACCTGGACAATATTAGGGCTAACGACTAAACCCAACATTGAAGAACTAAACAAGCTCAGGTAAGAGTAAAACCTTACATAGCCTGCATCGTGAGCCATATAACCATCGGTATAAACCATGACGAGGAAGGCAACCGTCGTGACGATTACCAACATCACAGCCGTTAAATGGTCAATGGTGTAGCCCATGCTTAACTTAAAATCGCCAGCAGCAGCCCATTCAATAATACGGGTATAGGGGGCGTGACCATTCAATTGACTCCACAGTAGGGCAAAAGAGAGTACCATTGCCACTCCTAAAACGGAGATGATAAAGACAGCACTTCCTTGCCGTAGCTTATTGGTAGCCCGGTTATAGGTGATCAGGCCTAAACCGACCAACATTGCCCCTGCTAAGGGCAACACGGGAATCAGCCACGCGTATTGATAAAGCGATTCCATGACGGATTTATTCTTTTATAATTTTTCACTAATGGTTTATGAACCGAAGCCGGAGGGAACTCCTGCTGTTTTTGCCATAAACCGTTCATCATTGTGACATACCCTGTAGGGGTAAGCATAAATGGTGACATACTCCCACATCAATCCGAGTACAGATATGATGTGGGCTTCTTTGCAGCCCGATGAAGGGTATGCAAAATTTCCTTTGTAGTACTGTCATCCATAGTTCCTACTACAGAAAGATTCCCACTACGGCGTTTTATACTGGGGAAAATGTCCAACCCCAGTCTTTTTAGGTTAATCGCAGCATTAATATCACGATCTACCATCAAAGAGTTTTGTTCATCCCAATAGTCCCGAATGCTACAATCAGTGAAAATAATTTCATTCCGATAACAGAGTACCATTGAGGTATAAGCAGGTTTTTGTGAAACGACGACTGATCCAGCTTTTCCGGCTATGTATTCCAGTGTCTGGAAAAATTGACCAAATGCAGCATCTAACCAAGACTTATTCAACCCTGATTTGGCTGCTTGACGATTGGGCAGATAATTCCCATTATCATCTTGCTTAACTTTATTTCTCTTGGTTAAGCCTTTAAGATTGAGTTCTTCATAAAAGAAAAACCTGGCTCCCGTTCTTATTAACTTATGAGCCGTTTTATAATGAAAGTCTTTACGAGACCGAGCAATCTTTTGATGTTGAAGAGCTTCTTTTTTTGCCAATTTACGTCGGGCTTTAGAACCTCGTTTCCGCTTATTTCGTTTCTGAGAAATACGATCTAGTTTGGCTTGGTTCTGGCGAAGTGGTTTCAAAGAAGGTAGTTTTTCACCTTCAGATGTGGCCAGATAGACATCTTCATGTAACACCGCATCCAAACCCATTGAGTTATCCCAAGTAGGAATAACTTTATCAGGTGTGAATTGAGGTACAGAGATGTCTTCGAATATTAACTGAATAAACCAACCATCAGCTTTTTTCGTAACACTAGCTTGTTTGATGGTAAATCCATAAGGGATGGGGCGGTGCATCCGAACTTTTACAACTCCCAGTTTCGGTAATCGAATATACATCCAACTCTTGCGAATCAGTTTAATCCAATTATTACTCGCAGTAGCAAAAGTCATCGTTCGGTAGTCTGCCTCTGTTTTAAATCTGGGCCTGCCCGATTTTTTACCCTGACTATCACCCACGATAAATCGTTCAAAAGCTTTATCTACTCGCTTAGAAACATCTTGGAGTAGGGTTGAATCTACCTGTTTCAAGTCCAACAACTCGCCACTATGAAAGACTTTTACCAAATCTTTTTTGAGGAGGGGTAATTGTTTTTTTTGTGAGTAGTAATTGGGTTTTTCTCTGGGAGGGGAAATACTGCTGATCAATGGACAAGCATTTACAGCCGTGCGGTTGTTATCCCACCAATCAAAGCGATCTCCCAATTGGCGATTATACCAATAACGGCAAATTCTCAGCCATTGGTTTAGGGTTAGCTTTTGATTAGTGTTGGGATATAACTGGTACTGGTATGTTGTCTTCATTAGTATCACAGTTTGAAACACCGATTCTGTTACTTTATCAGAAGAATCTGTTTAATGTCAAGTATATGAACTCAAGTTTTTATTCTTGTGATAATATAACTATCAAAGACTTTTTGCTTTGGCTCCTCCACGCCTCTCATCCAGTAGGGACACGGCAGTGCCGTGTCCCTACCGTTGCTCTCGCGTGCCGCAGGCATCGCGGTATAGTGTGGGGATTCTCGGCTACTGAGCTAAATAATTTATGAAAATTGTTCATGGTGAACACCGCGGGGATGGGTGTCATGGGGTATGGGGACGCGATCGCGTCTTTCCTCTGACTTTTGCACAGTTGTCTGAATTGGGAAAAAGAAACGCGATCATCAAGGTGGTAAATTGAATGAACCACAAAGGACACAAAGGACACAAAGGACACAAAGGGGGGAATTGACAATTACTTTCGGGTGGAAAAATGAAAACCCTAGAGGAATTTTGCGCTTCGGTAAATTCAGTTTTAAATATCTGCTATTCTCTTTTCTCTGTGTTCTTTGTGCCTTTGTGGTTCATTCAAAAAAAGACTGGTTCATCCTAGGCTACACGCCGACTGTGCTACCTACTATAAACACACTAAGAAGAGCGAGACATAATTTTCGGAAGTTCGAGGAGGGGTTGAGATTCATTTTGATAACTCAGCATCCAATTATCTAAAACTCGTCGCAATTCCTCGCGTCCATTAAAATGTTCCCAACGATGAAGCACTTCACCTCGATTAAACAAAATCACAGTGGGTAAAGTGGTAAGACGATAAGTATTGGCTAGTCTTAAACTTTGATCTGCATTCAAGCCCACGAGCTTGACTTGTCCCTTCCAGTCTCGCTGAAATTGTATTAATGTGGGCTCGATCATCCGACATAGCCCACACCAGGGGGCCCAAAAATTGACTAATGCGGGGGTAGAAGCTTGTAATACTTCTTGTGGAAATGTCCGTTCATTAACAGATAAGATCATGATCCCTCGAAACTTTATTAAGTTTTTATATTCTGGGATCATGCTACCAGGGGATGAGACTTGTTGCACTAATCAACAGGGGGTGAACTTTCCATAATCCTAAAATAAATAGGGTGACTCCCAGATAGGAGAGACGGAGAAATTCTTGTAATTCAAGGGTTTGACGACCTTGGATAATCGCGAGAAAGGGTATAATAGATGTGCGTTCTTTGACTTTCTCGAAGGCTTCTCCATAACGGGCTAAAAGTCGTCTATCTCCATGCCAGACTCCAAAGATGTGATGTAACATTAACCCAATGGAGGTGACTAGGGTAAAAGTCGTCCCGATCCAAAGGGTATGGGCGATACACCAGATTAATTGACCTACCATTTGGGGATGACGGGTAACGCGTATGATCCCCGTTTCATAGAGATGAACTTCGGGTTTTTGGATCGCGGCTATTTCTAAGAGGTTAAAAGTCGCGGGATAGAGGAATAAAAAGGAGATGGCACTGAGTACCCATACTAAGGTGGGAATGTAGGGGAGTCCTTGGACTTGCCACAGTTGTGCTCCGTCGTATCGGTGGTTGAAGAAGTAAATAATTAAGATGACTGCTAGGGGCAGACTGACTAAGGCAAAGAAAATGCGGTATAGTCTCGCTCCGATAATCTTTTCGGCACGCGATCGCGCCGCGGCTAAACCACTATGGGCGATCGCGAAACAGCATAATAACCCTAACATGATCCAATGGCTAGGGGTGAACCAATCATAAGTCAACATGGAATATTACGGAAAGTTATTGATTCTAGGCCTGGTTGTGTCAGAAAGTATGTATAAGGATCAGTCACGGATTGAGAGATAATCACAAATCAAAAGGTGAAAACAAAGTTTTTACTTTTGAAAGGGTTACTCTGTGGTTCCAGAAAAAGACCTCCTCACACATTACAGGTTAAGCAGTATGTCTGACCTTCCTTTCACTTTAGATCAGTTACGCATTCTCAAAGCGATCGCGGCAGAAGGTAGCTTTAAACGCGCCGCGGATAGTTTATATGTATCGCAACCTGCCGTGAGTTTGCAAGTGCAAAATTTAGAACGACAGTTAGATGTACCCCTGTTTGATCGAGGTGGACGTCGGGCTCAATTAACAGAAGCGGGATATTTACTCCTAGATTATGGTGAGAAAATTTTATCCCTTTGTCAAGAAACTTGTCGTGCGATCGAGGATCTACAAAACCTACAAGGGGGGACATTAATAGTTGGCGCGTCTCAAACCACGGGGACTTATTTACTACCACGAATGATCGGATTATTTCGACAAAAATATCCCGATGTCGCGGTACAATTGCACGTTCATTCAACTCGACGCACGGCTTGGAGTGTGGTAAATGGTCAAATTGATTTGGCGATCGTTGGCGGTGAAATTCCGACGGAATTAAGTGAATCTTTAGACGTTTTATCTTATGCAGAGGATGAATTAGCTTTAATTATTCCGGTGACTCATTACATGGCAAAATTTGAGACGATCCTACGGGATGATTTGTATAAGTTACAATTCATTACTTTAGATTCTCAATCGACTATTCGCAAAGTGATTGACCAAGTGTTAACTCGTTGTGGAATTGATACACGCCGTTTAAAAATCGAGATGGAATTAAATTCAATTGAGGCGATTAAAAATGCAGTACAATCGGGTTTAGGTGCGGCTTTTGTTTCCGTTTCTGCTATTGAAAAGGAGTTACAAATGGGAGCTTTACATAAAGCTAAAATCGATCAAGTTGTGATTAATCGTACATTGTCTGTGATTTATAATCCTAATCGTTATCGTTCTAAGGCCGCGGAGGCATTTACCAACGAAATTTTACCTCTCTTTGGTTCTAAAGATTTCACCTCTATTCCCCAATGTAAAAAAATGAATAAGGATGCCTTAGAACTTGTGGAAATTGACACCGATGATGTTCTCAATCCTTGAATAAATTTTCACCACCAACGCGCCTAAACACAGATGTTTGGGGAGCATCTCCTTGGGGTAAATTGGTAGTGGGAGCCTAGGGCTCCCTTTTTCATCCCTAGTTTTTCTTGGCAAAGGTGAGATGGGATGTTTTTGTGTTTTTTGGGGGGTTTCTTGATACCCAATTGGGAGAAAATAAGGAAGAGAAAATAACCCCTCTATATCCTAGTCGACCTTTGTGGTTAATTTTATGAATCTTATGGTAAAATAGAGCAAACTTCTCTAATCATTTCCATGTCTGATAACTTAGAACAAGAAACTATCATCAACGAAGCTAACGATCCTAACGTCACAAGTTCCCTTAACTCGGAACAATATAAAAAGAAAATGCAGCGACGCAAAGAAGTACAAGAGCAACGAGTCGCGGCGGCTTCTCAAGAAAAAGGCTTAATTATTGTTAATACTGGTAATGGTAAAGGCAAAACCAGCGCGGCATTAGGAATGGTATTGCGATCGCTCGGACATGGTTATCGAGTCGCGATTATTCAATTTATCAAAGGAGCCTGGGAACCCGCGGAAAAAGCCGCGTTTAGTAAATGGGAAGATCAATTAGAATTTCTCGCGATGGGAGAAGGTTTTACCTGGGAAACCCAAGACAGAGAAAGAGATATCGCCAAAGCTCAAGAAGCATGGCATCACGCGTTAAATTATATCAGAAATCCAGAGTTTAAGTTAATTCTACTAGATGAAATTAACGTCGCACTCAAATTAGGTTATTTACAAATATCCCAAATTTTAACCGGATTAGAAGAAAAACCCACCAATACTCATGTCATTCTTACGGGAAGAGGTGCCCCTGAACAATTAATTGAAAAAGCCGATTTAGTGACAGAAATGACATTGATTAAACATCCCTTCCGTGAACAAGGAATAAAAGCACAACCGGGTATAGAATACTAATAGTTAATGGGGAATTACAGGGACACGATCATGTCCTGTAATTTCCTTGAATTAAAAACCAAAACCCCGTTTGCCATCCGGTCGCACCGTTAATAAATTAGTCTTTGCCATTGCTAATTGTTCATTACTAACTGTAGCATCCGTAAGATTAGCACCACATAAATTAGTACCGCGTAAATTAGCACGAGTCAAATAAGCCCCCTTCAAATTTGCCCCCCGTAAATCAGCCCCTTCTAAATTGGTCAAACTCATATAAGCTTTGGTCAAATTCGCGTCGCGTAAATTAGCTTGCACTAAACTCGCGTGACCGAAATTGGCATCGGTTAAATCAGCACCCTGCAAATTAGAACGAGTTAACCGGGCTTCATAAAAATTACAGCCAGATAAATTGAACTTCGGCATATTTAAACCGGATAATTCACAATCGCCAAAATCTCGTTGTCCCCTGACATAAGAGCTTCTCACCGTTTCCGGTGTCCACTTTGCGGGTTTGCTTATGCGATTATTTCCTGTTTGTAAAAGAGTCTCATCGCCACTTTGGGGACGATAACCACGAGATTGACTTGCTGCTCCTGATTTACTCATACCAGTAGTACCTGGGCGAGAAACTCCCGTGGGACCACTAGGGGGATTTTTCGACATTGAGGAAAAACTCGTCTTTTCCTTGGGATTAAAAATCGTGGGTACATTCTGATTATTCGCAGGACGTTTCCCAGTTACCATCGAATCAGCTAAATCATCATCAAAGTAGGTATCCTCATTGTTTAAAGCTTTTAAAACCTCAGAGGCGGACTGATAACGTCGTGCGACTTTCGGTTCTAACATTCTTGAGAGAATCCGAGCAAAAGTTTTACTGACATTAACATGAGACTGCCAAAGAATACTCCCTGTATTGGGATCATAATCTAAATCTTTGGGTGATTTGCCCGTCATCAAAAATAAACAAGTCATCCCCACCGCGTAAATATCACTAGCATAAACGGGACGTAGAGACATTTGTTCTGGGGGTGCAAAACTAAATGTTCCTACCGCGAATCGAGTATTGGCACCGCTATTATCTTCGGTGTTCTCGAAAAAAATGGTTTGACTAATTTGGTCTTTCACTGCGCCAAAGTCAATCAACACTAAATGATTATCTTGCATTCGCCGAATAATATTCGCGGGTTTAATATCTCGGTGAATCACTCCTTCACTATGAATATATTGGAGAAGTGGCATTAAATCACGCAGACATTCTTTTACCTTTTCTTCATCAAAAATCCCCTCTAATTTTACCTCTTGCTTGAGGGTAGAACCCCGAACATATTCCTGCACGAGATAAAATTGATGTTCGGCTTCAAAAAAATCCAATAAACGAGGCACTTGGGGATGATCGCCGAGTTTCCCAAGGGTGTTCGCCTCTCTTTCAAAGAGTTCCTTTGCCATGTCATAGACGCGGGGAGAGGATGTGGTGGGTCGTAATTGCTTCACCACACAGATCGGACGACCGGGTAAAATAATATCCTGGGCTAGAAAGGTCGCGCCGAAACCTCCTTGGCCAAGGGGCTGCATCAGATGATAGCGATCGCGCAATAATAAGGATGATCCACAAGTTTTACACTGGTGGATGTTATCGGGGTTTTGAGGTTCGGGACAGGCCGGATTAATACAGTAGCTCATGTTATAAATCAACAGTGCTTATATTTTGCCAATTTTCTCCGCGTGTGGGACGAGACTCAAGAAAATTTGCTGACAGGGATGAGCCAGGAGCCCCGTTTTTCTGCACCGGGCTAATGCCAATGGCAGTTTTTTGGGAGATGCACCTGCGAATAGTCAGGCTCTCTCTACCTTAATTTTAATAAGTTCCGCAGTCCTTAACTGATCGCGTTTTAACGCATTTGACTTGATGAATGATGGAAGTATTCTCAAAGTATTTGTCAAGTTACCTGGTTTGTTGATTGATCAGTTGAGAGGGGTGGAATTGGGCTAAAGTTTCCCTTCCCCCTATATGATAGGGTTCTAGTGCTCAATTGTCATCGGTAATGGTTTTGTCGGAGGGTTATCTCTTGTCTTCTCCTGTACGGTTTTCACGTCCGTACTGGACAAGGGCTGTTAACCCCTGACTTCTGAAATGCACAAAAAAGGACGAAAACTAAAGGAATGCGTATCTCTCTCAATTGGTTACGGGAATTAGTGGACATTAATTTGTCCCCACAAGATTTGGCTCATACCTTGACGATGGCGGGTTTTGAGGTGGAAGACATCGAGGATCGTCACTCTTGGGCTGATGGTGTGGTTCTTGGTAAAATCATTAAGTGTGAACAACACCCTAATGCTGATAAACTCCGTGTCTGTCAGGTGGATATTGGCACTGGAGAAGAGCCTTTAAATATTGTTTGTGGGGCTCCTAACGCGAGGGCTGATATTTTTGTCGCGATCGCGGTGGTGGGGACTTTTCTACCCCATGTTAATTTAAAGATTAAACCGGCTAAGTTACGCGGTGTTCCCTCTGAGGGCATGATTTGTTCTTTGGCGGAATTGGGCCTAATGAAAGAATCCGCGGGTATTCATATTTTTGATGGGGAACTTCCTTCTCTGGGAAGTGATGTGCGCCCGCTTTTAGGGTTGGATGATATTATTTTAGATTTAACCGCGACGGCTAACCGCGCTGATGCTTTAAGTATGGTGGGAGTTGCCCGTGAGGTGGCCGCGTTGACGGGCGCGACGTTGAAATTACCCCAGGTCCCCGATATTTCTCTTCCTGATACTGACGCGGGGTTGAGGGTTTCGATTTCAGCCTCCCAGGGTTGTCCTGTTTATATCGGTACCGCGATCGAGAATGTGAAAATCGCGCCTTCTCCTCAATGGTTACAACAACGCTTACAAGCGGGGGGGGTTCGTCCGATTAATAATGTTGTTGATGTGACGAATTATATTTTATTGGAATGGGGACAACCTCTTCATGCTTTCGATGCTGATCGTTTACATTCTTTGACGGGAAGTGATGACATTTCTCTGGGTGTCCGTTTTGCTACGGAGGGTGAAACCATTAAAACTTTAGATGGACAAACTCGTAATTTACAATCCCAAAATCTCTTGATTGTTGCTAATGATAAACCTGTCGCGATCGCGGGTGTCATGGGAGGTGAAGATACGGAAGTTCACGAGGGAACGACTAATTTAGTTTTAGAAGCGGCCATTTTTGATTCCCCTACGATTCGTCGCTCCGCGAGAGCTCAAGGGTTACGCTCGGAGTCTTCTATTCGTTATGAAAGAGGTGTCAATCAAGCCGCGTTAACGACAGCTTGTAATCGTGCGATTCATCTATTAAGAGAAATTGCTGGGGGTACTCCTACGGTCCAAAAAATCGCGGGTGTGGTGGGTTCTTCTGAGTCTTTTACTCGTTCTGTGGAATTACGTTTAGAGCGCGTAAATCAGGTTTTAGGGACTCTCAAACGGGGGGATGAGGGCGGTGAACCTTATCTGCAATCGGAAGAAATTAAGGGCATTTTAAGTGCGTTAGGTTGTGAAATTAAAGCAACGGATAAACCGGGTATTTGGACAGTAATAGTACCGTCTTATCGTTATCGTGATTTGGAACGAGAAATTGATTTGATCGAAGAAATTGCCCGTTTACATGGTTATGATAATTTTGGCGAAACTTTACCGGGTAAAACTTCCGCGGGTTATTTACCTTTAGAAGAGCAAGCGTTGAGACAAATTAGATCCGCGTTTCGTGCATCGGGTTTAACGGAATTAATGCACTATTCTCTGGTAAAAACGGCAGGGGAGAATCAAGTGGTAATTGCCAATCCTCTTTTTGTGGAATATTCGGCTTTACGCACAGAGATGTTAACGGGTTTAATTGATGCGTTTCAGTATAATTTGGAACAAGGAAATCAACCTTTAAATGGTTTTGAGGTTGGTCGAATTTTCTGGAAGGAAGGGGACTCTCTTCGGGAAAAGGATATGCTCGCGGGCGTTATTGGTGGTGATCCGACTCAGGGGAAATGGCAACAGGGAGGACGCGATCGCGCTTTAACTTGGTTTGAAGCTAAGGGCATATTAGAAAGTGTCTTTCAACGGTTGGGTATTGGGGTTGAATATCAACGGGATAGTTCAAATTCTCATTTACATCCGGGGCGCACGGCTGGGTTATTCTTAAACGGAAAGCAATTAGGAATTTTTGGACAATTACACCCCCAATTACAACAGGAAAAGGGTTTATCGGAGGCGGTTTATGTCTTCCAATTTGACTTAGGAATATTGGTGGAAACGTTAAACCAACCGGAGAATTTAGTTCATAAATTCAGTGTGTATTCTAGTTTCCCGGCTGCCGATCGCGATATTGCCTTTTTTGCTCCTGTAGATGTTGCGGTTATCGAACTTTCTGGTGTGATGAAAAAAGCCGCGGGGAATTTGTTAGAATCAGTGGAGTTATTTGACGAATATCGTGGTCAAAATGTACCCGAAGGGCAACGAAGTTTGGCTTTTCGTTTAGTTTATCGAGTGCGCGATCGGACTCTTTCTGATACTGATATTGATCCCGTACAGCAAAAAGTCCGCGATGCTTTAGTGAAACAGTTTAATGTCACTCTCAGAAGTTAATGGGTAATGGGTAATGGGTAATTGGTAATGGGTAATTGGTAATTGCCTAATTAATTATCCCTTGTATGTTGGGTTGAGGCGATAATTTTCTTGTGATCAGAGAATAGGTGAAAACTCAACCCAACCTACCAACCTACCAACTTCGCCTATATCTGCGGTTACATAAATAGCGTGTAGGTTGGGTTGACACGAGCACTGAGTGATGAGCGCAGAATCGGTAAAAACTCAACCCAACCCCCCCAAATCCGAATGAAAAGCAGTAATCGTGCCAAAAAACATCTGTGTTTATCTGCGTACCCTACGGGAAGGCTTCGCCTATATCTGCGGTTACATAAATAGCTCTCCCATCGGCAAAAAAAAACCCGATACCCAATTAGTATAACCCCATCAGAATCATTACGAAAATATTAAATTTTCCCCTATATATTGACAATATAAGAAATGTGTGATAAGATAAAATATTACTTTATTCGCCACTGCTAATGTAGCACAATTATAACGACCCCCAGTGCCATCACCAAGTTAAAATTTCCCGATCGAGAAAAGATAAAATTTCCCAAATTTGATATGATAATGACAGTGGAAAAAAAAACAGTCAGAAAAATCTCATAGGTTTAGCTCAGTTTTCCTATCCACGACAAAAACCGAGACTTGAAACTAAGGAAGTGGTATAAACCGCCCTTCTTCCTCCTCGTTCAGTCAAAAATGGGGTATTTCGCGGTAGGATATTTATGGATACAAAAATTTTTGAAGACTACCAAAAACAGTTTACCGAGTGGCAAAAGAAATTTGTTGACACATGGCTCTCAACACTTCCCAGTGCTAATAGTTTTAAAGTGCCAGAAAACCTAGAGCACGGCGTAGAAGTACAACAACAATTAGTCACTCAGTACCTAGAAGCGCAGGAAACAGCCATTAAGCTTTCCTTGGAAACCCAAAAGAAATTTTGGGAAGGTTACTTTGAGCTCATGCGGAAAACATCCGAAGCGAAAGGTCCAGCCGTCAAGTAGTATCAAAATGAAAGTTTTGATCAACTGCATTGAATTGTCAATGATAGAATCCCTCAGAAATTATACTCCGAGGGTTTTTTGTTATCAAAGTAGTGCAGGCTTCCAGCCTGCTTTCAGGTGCATCCACAAAACTACCAATCCCATAGACATCTGCCCAAAATCCGATCAAAGGCAGGATTAGCCTGCTCTACTCAAAGGCAGGTAGGATGCCTACCCTACTCAAAGGCAGGTAGGATGCCTACCCTACTCAAAGGCAGGTAGGATGCCTACCCTACTCAAAGGCAGGTAGGATGCCTACCCTACTCAAAGGCAGGCAGGATGCCTACCCTACTCAAAGGCAGGCAGGATGCCTACCCTACTCAAAGGCAGGCAGGATGCCTACCCTACTCAAAGGCAGGCAGGATGCCTACCCTACAGTAGTTTTTGCAGATGTCTAATACTCAAGTTATTTAATTTCTATTCCTTAGAGCACTGTAGATCAATTTCTGTCAATTATCCCCGATAAAACAGGGGGCGGGTTGATCAATCGCTTCGATTTTAATTAGAGTTAACCCGCCCGGACAAATATAATGGTTAAGTAGCAACCATATCTAAAATTATCCTCTTTGTTTCAACCAATTAACAATGGTAGGAGGAAGATCGCGTTGTACTTTTCCACTCACATACATCCCAATATGTCCCACAGGGAAACCCTGGGCAGTATAATCCTTCGAGGATATATATTTTTCCAGAGCTAGGGTAGAAACTGGAGGCACTAAATGATCCTTGTCAGCATAAAGGTTCAAAACTGGCATAGTGACATTTTTTAAATCAACCCGTTTATCCCCAATCATCACTTCTCCTTTGATCAGTTTATTATTCTGATAGAAGTCTTTCATAAACTGACGATAGGTTTCCCCGGCTTGATCTGGACTATCAAAAATCCACTTCTCCATTCGCATGAAACTGGTTAATTTATCTTCATTTTCCATAATATCGGGAAAATTAAGATACTTCTGATAACCTAACTGGTATGGTTTCAGCATCAAAAACTCTAAATTTAGGTACTCTCCGGGCACATTTCCTAAAGCTTTTACCATCAAATCAACGTCTACCGCTTCAGATCCCAAAGAGCAACCCCCCCTCATATTCAAGAGGGTTTCTTTCTGATAAAAATCAAAGGGGGCAACCATCGCAATGAGGTTTTTGATTTTTTCGGGGTAAAGAGAGCTATAACAGGTGCTAAATGTTCCTCCTTGGCAGATACCCAAGATATTAATTTTGTCTAATTTATGTTGCTCACGAATGAAATCAACGCAATTATTGACATAACCATTGATGTAATCATCTAACGTCAACCAGCGATCGGCACGAGTGGGATAACCCCAATCAATTAAGTAGACATCTAATCCCAATTTCAGCAAATTGGCTACTAAAGATCGTCCTTCCTCCAAATCTACCATAAAGGGACGATTCACCAACGCGTAAACCATCAACAGAGGGATAGAAAAGGGCTTTTCGACTTGAGATTTAAACCGATAGAGGATAATTTTGTCTTCTCGATAGACGATTTCTTTGGGTGATACACCACTCTCGATATCTTCTTCCCGTAGTCGACTTAAATTGTCTAGTCCCTTGAGAACTTTCTTGGTGACGTCCATATATTCATGGGCAGCATCTTCAAAGCGTAGTTGAGTTAAAAAAGGTAGCATAATTTTGACATAACTCCCTAAATTTTTCGTGAGAATTTGTGGCTTTTGGTGATCATCATTCCGGCTTAACTGTGACGATCGCGCATGAGCCGAAACTGGGTATCATCACCGCTCAATTAACTACTCGCGCCTCCCGTATTAGAGGGTTTACTACTGCCTTTGGAGGGTTTAGTCACCGTTAATGTTTCAGTTTCCACGACTAAGGGCGGTTGATTCTTTTCATATTTTTCTACGACTTTTTTGAGACGCTTAACTTCCTTGCGTAACTCATACATATTCTTATGAATTTCATCCACTTCGGTCCGCAGGGGTAAATTCATCATCTTCATAGAAATTTCCATTAACTCTTGTTGTTGAATGCGATAAGCATTCAAGGAGTTTAAGAAATTACCCCGAATTTTGAGATTATTTTCATCAAAAAACGCCTTTTCAAAGACATCATCGGCGACTTCACTCCAGATTGTCTGAAACTCGCGCCAGTCTTTGACAGTTTTACCTGCCTCGGTTAAGGAAACTAGCTTTTTCATCAAAGCTTCAAAGGATTTAACTTGAATATCTCCTAAAACCACCTGATAATCAATACTAGCTTTGTAGAGATTTCTCCAAGCTTCAAAACCTTGGAGAATTTTGCCGTTAAATTCTCTAGGTAGTCCCAATAAAGGGGTTTGCATCAAAGAGCCAAAACTTTCTTCGTAGAGCAGATTCCATGAAAGATGATTCAGTTCAATTAAAGCAGAAGGTTTGCCCGTTGCGGCCTGACTAAATGTTTGTGTAAATAACCCCAAGGGATCTACCCAAAGCTGGTTAAATTTCTGCATTTGTTGGAGATAAATTTGCCATAATTCAGAAGTATCCTGACTGACTTTCATCGATCTTGTCGAGAAACTGCTGAATTGCTCGCGCATTTGTTCAATTGATTTAGTTAAGACTTTTTGCCAGTCATCTCCTGCTTCAATTTTGGGAAAAATATTTTTCCACGCGTCTACTGATAGTTTGAGAAAACCTATGACTAATTCCCGATTATCTAAAAATCTTGTGGTGGCATCTGGCCATTCGGGAATGGCATTGCTACTGGTGGTAGCTGTGGGGACTGTCATTAAATCAAACCAGCTTTTCCACATTAATGTGCCGGTTTCTGTCCAGGTGTTGACAACATCTGTTGCCATATCAGTCCAATCTTTATTGACATTAGAATTGGTCATTTTTCCCTCCATTTTAGGGATTGTTCTGGGTTTCATTCATGGCTCATAATGGATGGGGAATTTCACCACCATATTTGAACCATGAATTGTTTTTACGGAAATTTTTCTACCTTTTTTTTCCGATTAGGTGTGGTGGGCTCCATTTACTCGGATAACTTCCCCGGAAACGTAATTGCTGGCGACGGGAGATAAGAGATAAGTGACTGCCCACGCGATATCTTCGGGTTCACCAAAACGACGGAAAGGTATTTCCTCGTAAATTTTTTCTTTGACTTTATCGGGGACGGCTTTTGTCATTTCTGTATTGATGAAACCGGGCGCGATCGCGTTGACTCGGACTTTTTTGCGAGCGGCTTCACGTGCTAAGGATTTTACGATGCCAATAACTCCTGCTTTGGTAGCAGAATAGTTAGTTTGTCCGGCATTACCGCGATCGCCGGAAATGGAACTAATACAGACGATCGAGCCTTGCTCTTGATCGTACATCCCCTGAATAAAGGGTTTAATTGTATTGACAACTCCTTTGAGGTTGACATTAATTACTGCATCCCAATCTTGGGGAGTAAGTTTAGTAAAGAAATTATCGCGGGTAATCCCAGCATTCGCGACTACTCCATAAACGGGACCGAGTTTTTCGACGATGATTTTCGCGGCTTCTTCCATCGACTCAAGACTGGTGACATCAGCTTTAATTCCTAGGCCTTTGGTGTTGCCTTCATCAATAACAACATCGGTATAAGCGACTTTTGCTCCTAAGTCGGTGAGTAAGGAGACAATAGATGAACCGATGCCACGATTTCCACCAGTCACAACGATGACTTTATCTTCTAATCCCAAGGATACCATAATTACTTCTCCATTTCTGTGTCAATGTTTGAAGAGTCAATCAATTACTAGATAGAGGTAGATTGACTCGGAATAGTTGGTTAAACTCGTTCGACAGCAAAGGCTGTTCCGCCACCAGTGCCGTGACAAATCGCGGCTAAACCTCGTGTTTTATTCTCTACAGTTAAGGCATTGAGGAGGGTGACAACAACACGGGCGCCTGAGGCACCGATGGGATGTCCGATCGCGATCGCGCCGCCATAGATATTTTGTTGATCATGGGCTACCTTTAAATCCCGTTCAAACAGGATATTATTGAGAGCGAAAGCTTCATTATTTTCAAACAGATCAAAATCAGATATCTGCATTTTGTGGGTTTCGAGCAGTTTTTTGACCGCGTGTACGGGATATTCAGGGAAACGCCAGGTTTCTCCACCGGCCAAAGTGCCCCCGATTACCTTCGCAATCGGTGTTAGTCCATATTCTTTGATTGCCTTTTCGCTGGCTAAAATGAGCGCGGCGGCTCCGTCGGAAATTTGGCTACTGTTGCCCGCGGTGAGGGCACCCTCTGGGTTAAATGCTGGACGTAATTTTCCTAAACTCGCGGCGCTACTGTCGGGACGGATTCCCTCATCTGTGTCAATAATTTTCGTTTCTTTTTTGACTCTAATTTCGATGGGGGCAATCTCATTTTTGAAATAGCCTTTTTCTGTGGCAGTGGCGGCTCGGATATGGGATTCTGCCGCGACTGCATCTAATTCAGCCCGACTCACCCCGCGATCGACACAGAGGCGATCGACTTGTACCCCCATTCCTTCGGAGGCTGTAGCATCGGTAAGTCCATCATTAAGTAATAAATCACTTAACTGCTCTGGGGCACCCAAGAGGAATTTATATCCCCAGCGAGCGCGATGGGAGAGATAAAATCCCGTTTGAGACATAGATTCCATGCCTCCGGCTAAGACGAGATCCGCATCACCAGCGCGAATAGTTCGGGCAGCATTAATCAAACTCATCATGCCCGAAGAACAAACCATATCAATACGATAACCATCAACACTCGCGGGAACCCCAGCTTTAAGAGCCGCTTGACGGGGGACTAATTGCCCATGTCCCGCGCCCAATACATTACCAAAAATATATAAATCAAGTGCTTCAGGGGGTACGTTGGACTTGGCTAAGGCAGCTTTGATCGCGTGTGCGCCGATATCTGCGGGGGACAATTCGGCTAAACCACCTCCGAAACGACCAATTGGGGTGCGTACTGCTGAAACAATATAGGCTTGCTGCATAGATACTCCACTTCGATGACCTTTTGATTCGGCTTAGGGATGAGCTACAACAACGATGATTCGTCTTATTGGTTGTTACTCAGTTAATTGGCCAACCTCACCCCATAGGCTATCAAGACTTTTCGGGCATCTGGAAAAAGCTATTGTTTTATTTAAGGATTCTGCTCTGATGCCTTCGCGGATATATCTTATCACCGGATTGATTGAGTATTTCGACTTAAGTAATAATTCTTAACTTACGGCTGGGGCCTTGAGCCCTTGATCGCATTTTGATGGCATTGTGCATCTGGCCACAGCCCGATCGCGCTGTGGTATCATACTTCGCGATCGCGCCGTAGGTCCCCAAACTACTTTACTCGCAATTTGATAAAAAATTTGCTTGGTGTTAAAATTGCCAAACATTCGGCGGATTACCCAAAAATAGAGGTAAAAACCTGATTTGTCACGCGAGTCTATGACTCTGCACCACGCGATCGCTCTGGGGAGCATCCCGATTTTGTAGGGGCGTTGGCGTTCGCGTAGCGATGCCGCAGGCATCAGCCTGCGCGCAGCGCATAGCATTCCGGTAGTAAATCCCTCGTTTTAACTAATAGCTTATCTGCCGGAATGCTTCGCCCCTACCGATATATTTGGAAATTCGGGATGCTCCCATCGCTCTGTCCATACAACCGCGGGAATATATGAGTCAAGTTGTCATTGAAAATCCTATCATTAACTCCGCGTTCTCCGAACCTAAGTGTCACTTCCGCTTTGATGATGAGGGTATTACTGATGAAATTCTCCCCTCTCGTCGCGTCAGTCATTATTTTATCCCGATCGCGCAACCGAAAAGGAAAGGTAAACAGTTAGAATTAGATTTAGGTGAATGGACACAAGATCGCGTAGAAGAAAACAAATTTATTAACCAAGTGCGCGATCGCGTCAGTTTGTGGAGACGTGGGGGTTATCTCTACGTTACTCCTACCACGAAAAAATTACTAGAATATTGGACTAATCCCGATAGGGAACGTAAATTATATTTCTGTCAAATTGAAGCATTAGAAACAATTATTTATATCACCGAAGTCGCGAAAAGAGCAGGCGATAACTGGATAGAAAATCAACTGCGACAATTTAACGCGGATGCTAATCCTCTCCTGTTTCGCATGGCTTGTAAAATGGCGACAGGCAGCGGTAAAACCGTAGTAATTTCCATGTTGATCGCGTGGCATACTCTTAATAAAGCTGTTAATCCTCGTAATCAGAAATTTAGTGACGCGTTTTTGGTGGTAACGCCCGGAATTACTGTGCGCGATCGGCTGCGGGTACTACAACCCAATGATGGGGAAAACTATTATAAAAAACTTGACTTAGTGCCCCCAGAATTAATGCCAGAACTGGAAAAAGCTAAAATTATTATTACTAACTATCACGCGTTTAAACCGCGAGAAATCAATGCAGCCGCGAAATTAACCAAAGGTATTCTCGCTCAAGGAAAAGAAAGTGCTTTTACGGAAACCCCCGACCAAATGGTAAGACGAGTCTGTAAAGGTTTCGGCAATAAGAAAAACATTATCGTCATTAATGATGAAGCTCACCACTGTTACCGTCATCGTGTTGTTGATGAAGAGACAAAACTCAAAGGTGATGATAAAAAAGAAGCAGAAAAACGCAATGAACAGGCCCATCTTTGGATTTCAGGTATTGAATCAGTACAGTCCAAAATAGGGGTAAAAATGGTTTATGACTTATCAGCCACACCATTCTTTTTAAAAGGTTCTGGCTATCCAGAAGGTAATCTATTTTCCTGGGTAGTTTCTGACTTTTCTCTAATTGATGCCATTGAATCGGGAATTGTCAAAATCCCCCGTGTTCCCATTGCAGACAATAATATGAAAGGGGAATTACCGGCCTATCGCAGTATTTGGCCCTTAATTCGTGATGCACTTCCCAAAAAAGGACGCAGTACCAAAGATGAGAGTAAATCATCCCCAGAACCGAAATTACCTAAAGAATTAGAGACAGCTTTACATAGTCTCTATAGTAACTACAAACAATCTTTTGAACTATGGGAAAATGATACAGATGCTCAACATCAAGGACAAACACCCCCAGTATTTATCGTAGTTTGTAATAATACCAATGTCTCTAAATTGGTTTATGACTATATTTCCGGTTGGGATACAGGGAAAAAATATCCCGATGATAAACCTGTTTTAAGCACCGGGAAATTACCCCTATTTAGTAATGTTCAAGATGGCCAATGGACAGCGCGCCCTAATACGATTTTAGTGGACAGTGAGCAATTAGAATCAGGGGAAGCCATGAGTCCTGAATTTAAAAAAATAGCCGCACAGGAAATCGAAGAATTTAAAGCAGAATATCGCGACAGATACCCAGGGAAAGACCCCGAAAAAATCACACCGGAAGAGTTATTAAGGGAAGTCTTAAATACCGTAGGTAAACCCGGAAAATTAGGAGAACAAATACGCTGTGTCGTCTCGGTTTCCATGCTTACGGAAGGATGGGACGCGAACACAGTCACTCACATTTTAGGATTAAGAGCTTTTGGCACTCAATTGTTATGTGAACAAGTAATTGGTAGAGGACTAAGACGAGTTAATTATGCCGTGAATAAAGAGGGAATGTATGAGCCAGAATATGCCGAAGTTTATGGCGTTCCCTTTGCTTTTATTCCCTGTGCGGGTGCGAATAAAACCCCTACGCGGGGACCGATGCCTACTCGCGTTCGTGCTTTGTCAGAACGCGGTGAATGTGAAATTATTTTCCCTCGGTTGACGGGTTATCGTTATGATATTACTAGGAAAAAATTAACCGCGAATTTTACAGAAGTTTCTCAATATGTTGTTTCCACGGCTGATTTACCGACGATAACAATTAATGCTCCCATTGTCGGTCAATCCAGCATTCATACATTGGACCAATTGCAATCACACCGAGAGCAGGAAGTCGCGTTTCTCTTGGCAAAACTAACCTTAGAAAAGTATTTTCGTGGGGATGGAAATCAGAAACCGGAAAAAACGACAAACCATGTTTTTGATGCCGATGTTCAAGCTTGGTTATTTCCCCAAGTTTTGCAAATAACGAAACAATGGCTGCGAGAATGTGTGCGTTATAAAGATAATACCTATCCTCAGTTATTAATGTTAACTGAATTTGCCCATGATGCCACGGACCGGATTTATCATGCTATTATTGAAGGAGAGTTACAGAAGTCTTTAAAGCCAATTCTCCAACCCTATGATACCTTTGGCTCAACTCGTTATGTAGATTTTGATACGGCGCGTCAGGTTTATAGAACCGACGCGAATAAGTGTCATGTTTCATATATGGTACTTGATAGCAATTGGGAAGCTAAAATGGTAGAATCTTTAGAACAAATGCCGGAGGTTATCTGTTATGTCAAGAATCAAAATTTAGGTTTTGTGATTCCCTATACTCTCAATGGAGAACAAAAAAATTATTTGCCTGATTTTATTGTGCGAATTAATGACGGGCAAGAAGAATTACTCAATTTAATTTTGGAAGTATCAGGGCAGGCAAGGAAAGATAAGGAGGCAAAGGTGGCTACTACAAAAACGCTTTGGATACCAGCAGTTAAAAATCATGGTGGTTTAGGGCGTTGGGATTTCTTAGAAATAACTGATCCCTGGGATGCCCAAAACTCAATTCGGATGTATTTGGGGTAGGGGCAATCCCCCCGTGGTTGCCCCGAAAATGGGGGGGTAGATGTGCTAGTAGGTTGGGTTGAGGAACAAAACCCAACAACAATTATCAAATATTTATCTATGAGGAAATAAACCAATGCCTAGAAAAAAAGAGAATAAATCTACACCCAAATCTACACCTATTGATAGTGTTAAACATCAGGATAAACGGGCGAATATTCCTACGGAAGAATTACGAGATTTTATGGCTGATGATGACAAAAAACCGCAAACCGTTCTCTATCCCCGCGATCCTTCTTTAGATCCGCAATTAGTTTGGAAGGGTAAAGATGACCAAGATCGTCAAGATTTGGCGGTTCCTTCTGTCCCAATTTATATTCAGGAAAAAATACACCCCCCGGCAATTATTGATGATTTTAAGAATCAAATTAAGAAGGAACAGCCCCAACAACAATTAAGTTTATTTAGTGATTTTAATGGTTTAGACTTTGAACAATTAATTGATTTTTATCAGCATAAAGATGGGGTGAAATGGGCTAACCGAATGATTCTCGGTGATTCCCTGTTGGTGATGAATTCTTTGGCAGAAAAGGAGGGATTAAAGGGTAAAGTCCAGATGATTTATCTTGATCCCCCCTATGGGATTAAGTTTGGTTCTAATTGGCAGGTTTCTACTCGGAAACGAGATGTTAAAGATGGGAAAGCGGAAGAGGTGACAAGGCAACCGGAACAGGTGAAAGCCTTTCGGGATACTTGGGAGTTAGGGATTCATTCTTATTTGAGTTATTTACGCGATCGTTTAGTTGTCGCGCGAGAGTTATTGACTGAGACGGGTAGTGTTTTTGTGCAAATTGGTGATGAGAATGTGCATTTGGTTAGATGTTTATTAGATGAAGTTTTTGGGAGTGAAAATTTTGTTTCTCAAATCTCTTTTGCTAAAACCGGAGGACTCAGTAGCGATTTTATATATGGAATTTGTGATTTTATTCTTTGGTATTCAAAAGATAAAGTCTCAGCCAAGTCAAAATATAGACAGCTTTATCTTGATAAAGAAATAGGCGGCGATGGCTCTTCAAAATACAACTCTGTGGAGTTACCTACACTAGAGCGAAGACCTTTAAACTCAGAAGAAAAAATTAATTTAGTGAATTTAGTTCAAGGCAGTCGTATTTTTCGTTATGATACAATAACATCTCAAGGTAATTTTATTACAGAATTTTACTTTCAAAATAAGTCTTTTAAAGGTGGTTGGAAAACCAATTTAGAAGGGATGAAAAGATTGTGCCTATCCGAAAGAATTTCCTCTTCTACCAATTCACTTAACTACATACGGTATTTAGATGATTTTGCGGCTTATCCAATTAATAATTATTGGTCATTAGGTGGAATACAAAGCAGATCAGACCCTAAAGTTTATGTTGTTCAAACTTCTACAGAAGCAATAAAGCGCTGCCTTTTAATGTCTACAGATCCGGGTGATTTAGTATTAGATCCAACCTGCGGATCTGGAACTACAGCCTATGTTGCTGAACAATGGGGGAGACGATGGATTACCATTGATACAAGTCGTGTCGCTTTAGCATTAGCGAGAACTCGTTTAATGTCGGCAAAATATCCCTATTACCTACTAGCAGACTCCCCCGAAGGTATCCAGAAAGAAGCCGAAATTACCAAACAAATGCCACCAGCACAACCGAACACAGAAAACGACATCAGAAAAGGCTTTGTTTATAAGCGCGTTCCTCATGTTACATTAAAGGCGATCGCGAATAACGCAGAAATTGATACAATTCATGCCAAATGGCAGTTACAATTAGAACCCATTCGCACAGAATTAAACAAATTACTCAAAAAGTCCTGGGAAGAATGGGAAATACCCAGAGAAACAGAGGCAAAATGGTCAGAAAAAGCTAAAGAATTACTAGAAAAATGGTGGGAACTACGACAACAACGGCAAAAAGAAATCGACGAATCGATCGCCCGTAATGCCGAGACAGAAAAGCTTTACGATCAACCTTACGAAGATAATAAACGCATTCGAGTAACCGGACCATTTACTGTCGAAAGCTTGTCACCTCATCGCATTCTTTCTACTGATGAGGAATACCCAGAATCGGAACAGGAAGGCATTACCCAAGCCTCCGAGCAATTTGAAATCAGGATTATTGAAAACCTGAAAAAAGCAGGGATTCAAAACACCTTTAAAAATGAACGGCTCAAGTTTGAAAATTTGGAATATTTAGAATCTCATGCCGGAACTTACCTTCACGCGGTAGGCGAGTACACAGAAAGTGATGAAATCGTCAAACGAGTCGCGGTTTATATCGGGCCAGAATACGGCACAGTTAGCATTGATGACATCAAAGAAGCAGCTAAAGAAGCTGTGAAAGGTTTAGGTTATGATGTATTGGTGATCTGCGGTTTTGCCTTTGAACCTAACGTTAATGAAGAAGCCAAACACTATGGAAAACTGCAAATTTTAATTACTCGCATGAATCCCGATTTGTTACTGGGTGATGAACTGCTGAAGAAAACAGGCGCGGGTAATTTATTTATGGTATTTGGAGAGCCAGATATTGAGTTAAAACGGGAAAAACAGCAGTTAATTGTAACGTTAAAAGGGGTGGATATTTACGATCCCACTACGGGAGAAATTCGCAGTAGTTCCCCAGATGATATTGCTTGTTGGTTTATTGATACTGACTATAATGGGGAAAGCTTTTTTGTGCGTCATGCCTATTTTACGGGTGCGAATCAACCTTATGAAAAATTAAAACGTGCCCTAAAAGCAGAAATTGAGGAAGAGGCTTGGAGTCAGATTTATGCTACTACTAGCCGGCCCTTTGATGCGCCCAAAGGTAAGAATGGCAAACCCGGAAAGATCGCGATTAAGGTGATTAATCATTATGGGGATGAAGTGCTAAAGGTGTATGAAA
>JBEDKD010000127.1:0-5015 GCA_041172365.1 Cyanobacteriota bacterium
CCAGAAAACCCGCCCCATCCCCACCCACCAATTCCCAATTAATTCTATGTAATTCGTGGTTGGGGCCTGTTGATGGACATTATTAGTGGGGTGGGGCGGGTTTTTGGAGGTTATTTGTTCGTGGGATAAATTCGGGTTAACCCGCCCCTACAAACCCTAATTGGGGTGGGGATCTTTCGCCAACAAATAAATATACCCAGCCCAATTATTTATAAACTCGCCGTGCAACCGCGATGATAAATTGTCCTAACTATCCGGGCGACTGCTATAGTTTCCGATGACATAATTTCTCTTTCTTTCTTGTCAAGTTTCCCAGGTGGGTTGAAAATTTATAAGTGCATTCATCCCTCGTTGTAGACTGGGAGAATTTACCTGTGCGGCTTCAACTTGCCAATGGTTTTGAACAAACTGGGTAAGTTGACCGTTATAATCTTTCCCTATTTTAGCAGTGCTGTTACGTTCTGGCACGATCGCGTCTCGCAGATTTCGTTTTTTTGATTTTCGAGCTAGATTAATTAAAAGTTGCTTGGGATCGGGAATTTCATCGACATTGCTAGGAATTAAACTAACTGAAATACCTAAAAATTCTGCAAAGGCTTCTCGATGTGCCAGTAACCACGCTTCCACTTCTTTAACTGCAATCCGAAACAGCAGATTAGGATGTTTGGGTTGAGTTAGCCACTCCGAAATAATTACTAACGGACATTCTGCATTATCCAAATCAGTTAACACTAAGTATGGCATTACCTTGGCTGCATTATTGTATGCAGGAAGGCTATTTTTAATGTCGCCAAATCCTTTCTTATTCGAGCAAGAACCGACTAAAAATGGACGTTGAGACTGTTTGAGCATTTCTTTAAGAACTGCTCCACTGAGTACATCCTCAAACACTAGATTGATGGGAATATCCGTCATTTCAATAAACTGAGTTGTTCGATCGCGGGCGGTGCTGTGAGAGGAAGTGCAGCATCCGCGATACTTAAACCTCCTTCTAATAGCATTTTTATTTGTTGATCGCTTGAAGCAAGTTTTACCTGAGTGCCTTCAGGAGTCGGTGTCATTAGCAGAACTTCTTCGCCGCCAATGCCTTTGTCTGAGAGCAAATCAGCACTATGGGTACTGATAATAACCTGTCGCTTTTTTGGACGTTGAAGGCGATAAATCAGAGACGGTAAATTGCTAACAATCGCCGCATTTAAGGAAATTTCTGGTTCTTCTAGTAACAATAATGAATCGGTTTCTAACAGGGACCAAAGCAAACCAATTAACCGTAATGTTCCGTCAGAAAATTGGTCTTCCCGTTGTTTTCCTGCTCCGGGCTGCCAATGTTCGTAAACAGCTTCTAAATGGGGAACCCCCATTTCATCTTTCGTATCTGTGAGGTTTTTCAATTGTGGGATAGCCAACTTTAAAGCATCTTCAATTTTCTTTAATCTCGATTTTCGCGTTTTTTCGGGAGTTTTAGCAACTCGCTCTAAAAAAGTTCTCCCAAAAGGATCTTCGGAAAGTCCAGGGGTAGCAAAAGCTTCGGGATGGCGAACTAATTGAGGAATTAAATGTAAATATAAAATGGATTCCAAAAATTTAGGAATTTCTCTAAATTCTGCATTGGCATTAATTTGTTCTAAATAAGTCTGGGTGAGACGTAGCTCATCGTTTTTATCCTCTTGATTAGGGCGATCGATAATTTGCTGATCGCCTTTCCAAACTCGTTCATAGGCAACAATCGGCTCATTTTTCCCACCTTTTCTATGTTTAATTCCCAGCCCATACCTCCATAAGGGATTTTCAGCATTAGAGTCGGAAAGATGAATTTCTATTTCTACATCTGAATATCGACGGGCTGAAAGACTGCGAATTTTAGAGACACCGCCTCGATCGCTCGCAGCTTTCTGTAATCCGCCTCCGTCTTTGGCGAGATCCCGCAAAAAGCGCAATGAATCAAGAAAGTTTGACTTACCGCAGGCATTTGAACCAACTAAAAAGACCCGATCGCGCAAATCTACTTCTACTAAGCGAAAGTTTCGCCAATTCTTGAGAACAATATGAGAGATAATCATGGCGTTAACCGAATAATTTTTAAGCTTTCAATCCCGCGATCGTCCACAATTTTAACCGCAACACGCGAATATTCTCCCATCTCAAAAGGTAAGGAGACAGTCCCTTGATAAGACTCGATTAAGTCTTCATCAATTTCGGCCTTGAGATTGCGGGCTAGGCGCGACCAAGCATCTTTTTCTCCTGCCATCGGGAAGAAAACCTGACGGGGGAAAATACTTCTACCATCATAATCGGTATCTAACATCCAAACAGCTATTTTTTCCACACTGCCCGATTCAATTTTTCCGGTTTTTGTGTTATAATAATCGAAGCCAAAAACTTCTACTTCCCACTTACCTTTATTTTCCCCTTTGTCGATCCGCCGCAGGGTGACATCTGGCTGACCCATCAACCAAAAACTCTCATTACTAGCACGTTTTTTCTTCAGGTCTTCTGTTAGTAAATCCGCGTTCATTTGCGCTTTTAATAATGTTACTCCTGGCCAGTTCGTTTCTTCGATATCTTTGGCGGCTTCGGGGTCAAATTGAAAGGCGGCAAAGATAATTAATTTCGGTTGGGGCACTAAAGTTTGTGCTTCTTCAATGGCTTGGGCTACTTGTCGTTGTTCTAGGGGTGCGTGTTCTGGGCCGAAGGAAATCACGACTCGTCTGGGTTGATCGTAACTACCACTAGCTTCTTTTACTGTATTCGCGCCAAGGTTATTTGGTTTGGTTTCGGCATCGGCATGAAGCCAACGAGTGCCTGGTAAAGCTTCTACTTTGGAGAATAAAATGTATTGTCCGTTTTTACCACGAATCCCCGTTTTTAGCAGTTCATCTCGCCATTCTGATTGGCGTAATGTTTCGCCAGAACGGGCAATTGAATTGTCAGGAATGGGTGCATTGATAATAATATCATCAATGGGTTTGACGGTGGGCGCGGGGACGGCTTCGACGGTGAAGGGGCCAGTAACTCTGGCTTTGGATTTGTCTAATAAAGGTTGATCGTAGAGGGTTTCTTGGCCGGCGTATTTATTAATCGCTTGTTCGATTTCTATGCGATTCATGCCTTCCCGAATTTCGGGGTTATTGGCAATAGATTTGAGGGTGATGTGAGGGACGGTTTTGTATTTGAAACCACCCCCTACGCCGTCTTGGGAATTTGCTAATTGATAATAGTCAAAGGTGGCAGTCATTAACCTTTGTTTGGCCAGGGTTATTGCTACTCTTGAGGTATCGCAAGTTATCCATCTGCGTCCCCATTGTTCGGCTACATAGGCAGTTGTACCGCTACCGCAGGTGATGTCTAGGACTAAATCGCCTGGGTCGGTGGTCATTAGGAGACAACGTTGAATTACTTCATTACCCGTTTGAACAACATATCTTTTATCTTGAGAACCTGTTGTATCTATCCAAGGTGATGTAAGGGTAGTTACGGGATAATCTTCAAAGAATAAAACATAATTAAGTAATTCCCCTTTAGGTTGTAATCTTTTAGCCTTTTTAAGAGACTCAAGGCTTTTACGATCACTTCCCCATCCTCCCCTAGGCGGTTTATAAATTTTCCCACCAAATTCAAATTCAAATTGCCCACTAGGATTATTTCCCGATGGTTCTAGTGATTTCAATCTATAAATTTTGGCATCGGCTGGTAATAAGTTAGGATTTTTAATTTGTTCGCGGGTCATTTTATGACGACTCTCGTCAGGCAATTGATACCACGACCAATCGTTATCAGGATTAGCTGATTGTTTCAGAAATAATCTGTTATATTTAACATTTGTTTTCCCAAAATTATCCACCTTAATTTTGGCATACCATAAAATAAAATCGTGCATCTGCTCTAGTAATTTAGTTCCTAGAGGCATTGTTTTTTTGCGAAAAGGTATTAGGCAACAAAAATTTTCACTACCAAAGACCTCATCCATCAATTCCCTAACATGATGCAAGTTTTCATCCGAAATCTGGACAAAAACACTACCCGTTTCAGACAAGAACTCCCTCGCCAATAACAATCTATCTCTTAAATAAGTCAAATAAGAATGAATCCCCAACTCCCAAGTATCGCGAAATGCTTTAATCATTTCCGGCTCTTGAGTCAAATCCTCATCTTTGCCATCTTTCACATCGCGCTTATTGACAAAGGGCTGAAAATTTGAACCGTATTTAATCCCGTAGGGCGGATCGAAATAAATCATCTGCACTTGTCCGGCCATTCCCTCTTTTTCTAATAGGGAATTCATCACTAATAGGGAGTCGCCTGCTACTAAACGGTTACTCCAATTATGCTTATGTTTGTAAAATTCGATCGCGTGTCGAATGGGGGGATTTTCTTCTGGTGTCTCAAACAGGGATAACTGCATACCCTGACTTGGATTTTGCTTACGGACTGCTTCTATAATGCTGCGAGGATCGATGCGTTCGTGAACGTGCAGGGAGACTGTAGGGACTTCAAAATTAGTATGTTCCGCCTTACCAGCCCAAACTAACTGCGGATCAAGGTGAGGATCGTAGGCATATTTTTGGCTACCCTCTTCGGGATCGGTTTCTGGCGTAACCAGTCCCACGGGTGGATTATTTGCCCTTTGTTCGTTTTCGTGCTGGTACTGCGCGATCGGTTTTTGGTCTGATTTCTTTTGCCTTGCCATGCAATTTCCCCTAGACTCAAAACTCCTACTTTACAATTATTTGACGCTTTTGCCAAACTTACTAAGATTGTTAATAATTTCTTCTGAACGCGGCAAAATGCCCTAAACTTCTGACACTATTCGAGTGTGGGGACCCTGGGGACGATCGCAGAGAATTAAACAAATATAAGCCGAATTAATTTGACCGGGCGGTTGAAACCGCGGCTACACAGACCGGGCGGTTGAAACCGCGGCTACACAGACAAAACCCGCCTGCGCTCTTTGAATTTTGGGTTGGAAGACCGGGCGGTTGAAACCGCGGCTACACAGACAAAACCCGCCTGCGCTC
>JBEDKD010000128.1:0-15354 GCA_041172365.1 Cyanobacteriota bacterium
GTGCGTCTTTAAAAGTAGAAGCAAAAGGGAGTATTATCGGGGGTAATATTACCATCACGTCCCCTGATACGAGCTTAACCGGAAATGATCCCGATATTGCCACTTTAACAAGTCAACCCGCCTTAATTTTACGGGGGGGTTTAACTACCCTGGCTAACAGAGCCAATTTATTATTAGGAGAGACAAAAATTAATAATACGACTTTTTCCCACAACAAGATTAATCTTGGTAATTCTGTGAGGGTGGGGCGTGTTAATGTTAATAATGGTGTGGTGATTATTGCCTCTCCGGGTAATATTACCAGTAATGATATTCAAGCTAAAGAAATTACCCTTACCAGTGAGCAGGGTTTAATTACCACAAATGGATTAAACTCTCAAGGACAAATAATTTTAAAGGCGGGCGATAATATTATTACTTCTGATATTGATAATACAGGATCTCAGGGTGATATTACTTTAAGAAGTGCAAAGGGAACGATTAACACGGGTGTGATTAGGGGGACTTCCGAGAGCGCGATCGCGCTTTCTGCCAATAGTGAAATTAGCACAAATAATATTGAGGGAAAAACGGTAGAAATTACCAGTAATAAAAGCACGGTAGAAACAGGAAACATTAACACGACAGATACAGTAAAAGTAAGTAGCGAAAATGCCATTACCCTTGCCAACGTCAATGGCGGAAGTTTGACGGTTAGTAATAATAACGAAACGGTAAAAATCGGTAATATTGATAGTAAAGGAGATGTCATCGTTACTTCAGGGCAAGAGCTAAATCTCGGCACTATTACAACTAATGATAATCCGAATACGGTGAGATTAACCGCCCAAGATAATATCACAATAAAATCTCTTAATGCACCCGGAGGAAACGTCGAAATAATCACTCCTAATTTTGTCAGAATCACAGATACTTTTGGACAAAATGGCAATTCCGTCAGCCTTTCCACTGATAATGGGAGCAAGGGTGGTAGTATTATGATTCGTCATGGTGGAGGCAATACAAATCCCGCAACTCCGTTTGTTATAGGAGACGCGACTACTAATGGTAGTAGTGGAGCTATTGTTAGTAGTTTTAAGAATAGTATTAACCCGACAAAATCAATATTAGAATCTTTGACTCAAGGCAATATTTCTATTATTTCCTCGGCTGAATCTACTCCTACAGCATCTTCCTCTTCAACAAGCTCAGTCAGAGCAAACTCAGTCGCACCAAACCCAGGGACACAGAATGCCCCAGGGACACAAAATACTTCACAAAATCCTAATTCGTCACAGAATTCTTCACAAAATCCGTCACAGAATCCGTCACAAAATTCCTCACAAAATCCGTCACAGAATTCTTCACAGAATTCTTCACAGAATTCTTCACAAAATCCCTCACAAAATCCCTCACAACCCTCACAGAATCCGTCACAGAATCCGTCACAGAATCCCTCACAGAATCCCTCACAAAATCCCTCACAACCCTCACAGAATCCCTCACAGAATCCCTCACAGAATCCCTCACAGAATCCGTCACAGAATCCGTCACAGAATCCCTCACAAAATCCCTCACAAAATCCCTCACAGAATCCTAATCCGTCACAAAATCCGTCACAGAATCCGTCACAAAATCCGTCACAAAATCCTAATCCGTCACAAAATCCGTCACAGAATCCGTCACAGAATCCGTCACAGAATGCGTCACAAAATCCTAATCCGTCACAAAATCCGTCACAGAATCCGTCACAGAATCCGTCACAGAATCCGTCACAGAATCCGTCACAAAATCCTAATCCGTCACAAAATCCTAATCCGTCACAAAATCCGTCACAGAATCCGTCACAAAATCCTAATCCGTCACAAAATCCTAATCCGTCACAAAATCCTAATCCGTCACAAAATCCTAATCCGTCACAAAATCCGTCACAGAATCCTAATCCGTCACAGAATCCTAATCCGTCACAGAATGCGTCACAAAATCCTAATCCGTCACAGAATCTCTCACAGAATCCGTCACAGAATCTCTCACAAAATCCCTCACAAAATCCCTCACAAAATCCCTCACAGAATCCTTCAGGAATGGGAAATTGCTTAGTAAAGTCAGATTGCTTAGTAAAACAAAATCCGTCGCAAATGCCTTCGTCGCAAATACCTTTGTCGCAAATGCCTTTGTCGCAAATGCCTCGGTTGCAAATGCCTCCGTCGCAAATACCTTTGTCGCAAATGCCTTTGTCGCAAATGCCTCTGTTGCAAATGCCTCGGTTGCAAATGCCTCTGTCGCAAATGCCTCTGTCGCAAATGCCTTCGTCGCCAATGCCTTCGTCGCCAATGCCTCCGTCACAAAAGCCTTCATCGCAAATGCCTCCGTCACAAATGCCTCCGTCACAAAAGCCTTCATCAGAAATGCCTCCGTCGAATAAAGGTGTGTCAAATAATCAAGTCAATAAGCCGGCTGTGCCAGTCAATCAGCCCCCTGTACCAACCACGATGCCATTTCGAGGCGCGATCGCGCAGCAATTAAGTTCAGGTAATATTGGAGAAAGTGTACGGTTAATTGACAAAAATGTATCTACACAATATCAACAATATTTCGGTCAATCTTTTAATAATATTCAGCCTCTATCTCAGGCTCAAATTGGCAATGTCTTCAACGGTATAGAAACAAGTACCGGAACGAAAACGAGTTTATTATATGTGTTTTTGCGTCCTCAACAAGTGGATTTAATCTTAATTACCGGAAACGGAAACCCCATTTATAAATCGGTATTTTTAGGTGATTCTCAGGTACTTATCTCGGAGATCAATGAATTTAGGAAAGAACTTACCAATCCTCGTAAGCGCAATTCGACTGAGTATTTAGAAACAGCCAAAAAACTCCATGAATGGTTAATCACACCCATAGAAGCGGATTTAAAAGAACTTAAAATTGATACGATTATGTTTACCTTAGATGAGGGTTTGCGAGGACTACCGATCGCGGCATTGTATGATGGTAAACAGTTTCTCGTGGAAAAATATAATTTAGTAATGATACCGAGTATTAATTTAATAGATACTCGTTATGTCGGTATCAAAAACGCCAGAGTGTTAGCAATGGGGGCATCACAATTCGAGAAGTCCACCAATTTAGGACCCTTACCCGCGGTTCCGATCGAGCTGGCTACAATTATCAAAGAATGGCAGGGTGTCGATTTTTTAAATCAGCGTTTTACCTTGGAGAATTTAAAAGAGCAACGGCAAAAACAACCTTTTGCAATTCTTCATTTAGCCACTCATGGGATATTTCAACCGGGTGATCCCGATAATTCTTTTATTCAATTATGGAATAGTCGCTTACTCCTCAATCAAATACGGGAATTAAAATTATATGATCCCCCGGTAGAATTATTAGTATTAAGTGCTTGTCGTACCGCGTTAGGGGATAAGGATGCGGAGTTAGGCTTTGGGGGTTTAGCAGTGCAAGCCGGGGTAAAAACAGCCTTAGCTAGTCTTTGGTCCGTCAGTGATGAGGGGACTTTGGCCTTAATGACACAATTCTACCATCAATTGAAAACGGCTCCGATTAAGGCCGCGGCTTTGCGTCAAGCCCAAATTTCCATGTTACGCGGTGAAGTGCGGATCGAAGGTGGGACTCTACGCGGACTCTCGCGGGGTGACTCGGTGATTTTACCCGAAAATTCGCGTGCCCTCAACAATACCACTTTTGTCCATCCTTATTATTGGGCCGCTTTTACCATGATCGGTAGTCCCTGGTAGGGACACGGCACTGCCGTGTCCCTACCACTGGGGTAGGCAGAGGGATTGGGGATTGGGGACTGGGGACTGGTAACTGGGGACAAGGAAGGGGATTGGGGTAGGCACTCTGGCACTACCCCTACAGTATTCCCTCTTCCTTCTTGCTTCTTCCCCGTTAATTTCTGTGGTAAGATAACAAAACACTGATTCAAAGGGTAGGCAGTCGGGAAACATCGGTGAAAGTCCGAGGCTGTGCGGCAGCTGTTAGCAGAATAAAAAATCACGAAGGGAAAAAGTCAAATAGAAAAGATGGAAAACGAAAAGGAAAATAGTGACTGGTGATTGGGGATTGACGTGATAAGGGATTAGACGAAAAGAGAAATACCTTCTCCCTTCTTCCTTCTTCCTTCTTCCTTCTTCCTTCTTCCTTCTTCCTTCTCCCTTCTTCCTTCTTCCTTCTTCCTTCTTCCTTCTTCCTTCTTCTTTCTTAATTTTCTGTGAGCCAGAATGCCTACTGCTTACTTTGATTCACCTTATCTCCCGCCTCGCACGGGAAAGGAAATTTAATGGAATTAATGACACAAACTGCTGAAAGTATCAGTCAAACATCGGTGATTTCTACACTAAATTCTCTCCAGTTTTCACCTTTACCTATGAATCGTCCGTTATTGATGGTAGGTCATGGTACGCGGGATGATGATGGGCGTGATTGTTTCTTGGAATTTGCGGAAATTTATCAACGTTTGGATACTTCTCGCCCGGTAATTCCTTGTTTTTTGGAATTGACTGAACCGACGATTCAAGAGGGTATCGAACACGCGATCGCGTCGGGTTATACAGAATTTTCTGTGTTACCTATTTTGTTATTTGCCGCCCGTCATAATAAGTTTGATATTACCAATGAATTAGATCGGGCCCGTCAACAATATCCTCAATTAAAGTTTCATTATGGCCGTCATTTTGGGATCACTCCAGGGATTTTAGATTTATGGCGATCGCGTCTGTTGCAATTAGATAAACCGGAAATTAGCCGAGAAGAAACGGTATTATTATTTGTGGGACGAGGATCGAGCGATCCCGATGCCAATGGGGATGTTTATAAAATGGCGAGAATGTTATGGGAAGGAAGCGGTTATTTAACCGTGGAAACCTGTTTTATTGGTATTACTCATCCCCGTTTAGAAGAAGGTTTCCGACGAGCCCGACTTTATCAACCCAAACGTATTATCGTTCTGCCCTATTTTATGTTTACGGGTGCGTTGGTGAAGAAAATCTTTAATATTACCTCGCTTCAACAGGAATTATACCCGGAAATTGATATGGTTTGTTTACCAGAAATGGGAATACAACCACAATTAATGGAACTTTTGCGCGAAAGGGAAATTGAAACCCAATTAGGGCAAGTACAAATGAATTGTGAGATGTGTAAATTTCGTTTAGCCGCGCTGAAAAATGGCGGAACTTCTCACGAGCATAGTCACGATCATTCTCATCATCATGGACATGATCATCATGGACATGATCATCACGAGCATAGTCACGATCATGGCCATCATCACCATCATGGACATGATCATAATGCCGTTGATCCTTACGCGAATGTCGGAGAATATCATCAACGAATTTGGCAGACACCTTAAGTCTCTAGTTGTCTATTAGAAATCTCCAAAAACTATTGTAGGGCAGGCATCCTGCCTGCCTTTGATCCGATTTTTACCAGATGTCTATTGTAGAGTGGGTTAGGTGGCGATTATTATGGTATCAATGTGTTATGAAATCCCCATCGTAAATATCCACCTACGACTGTCGGTACGGAGCTTTCACCAATATTGAGGTTATGTAGAGAAAATACTGGTGAAAGCTCCCCTAAAAACTACAAAAGCATCCATGAGAGGAGATAATAGACATCTCCTAAAAATTAGGTAAAAGGCAGGCAGGATGCCTACCCTACTATAATGTTTGGAGATGTTTAATAAATGTGATTTTCCATGTCGCATGACTTTTCCTAAGTGGTATTATATTAGTATTGCCTAAACTGATGTGATGGTAAAATGTTTATGACTCAGGAACTTTGTGATTTAAAAACTTGTATCATCGAGGGACGTTATGATGAGGCTTTGGTAATTGTTGATGAGTTAGAAGGAATGAGTAAACAGGATATTCTGCGGAAAATAGAATCTTTTTTAGTCAGACTTTTGATTCATTTAATTAAAAACCAATTAGAACAACGGTTAACGAATTCTTGGGCAGCTTCGATTCGGGGTTCACTGGTTGAGATGAAAAAATTGAATCTGAAAGATAATAAAACCTCATTTTATGTGAATAAAAATGAATGGTTATTTATGCTAGAAGAAGTCTTTGAGATTGCTATTCGTGATGCGAGTTTAGAAGTATTTAATGGTGCTTACACTTCATTTCAACTGACTGATATGGTGGATATTAATCAAATTCTTCCTGTTGCTCAGAGTTTATTAAATTTGACATATAATTATTCTAAAAAGGATTTACCGGGTGTGATTGATGAGTTTTTAACTCAGTTACCAGGTGGACAAGATTGGCTCCAAGGAAGATAACAAAGGCGCGATCGATACTACCCTCCGTCTTAAAATTTGCTATATTAGTATTGCCTAAACTGATGTGTTGATGGTAAAATGTTTATGACTCAGGAACTTTGTGATTTAAAAACTTGTATCATCGAGGGACGTTATGATGATGCTTTACTAATTGTTGATGAGTTAGAAGGAATGAGTAAACAGGATATTCTGCGGAAAATAGAATCTTTTTTAGTCAGACTTTTGATTCATTTAATTAAAAACCAATTAGAACAACGGTTAACTAATTCTTTGGCGGCTTCGATTCGGGGTTCATTGGTTGAGATTAAACGACTTAATCTGAAAGATAATAAAACATCGTTTTATATCAATGAAGATGAATGGATGACAATGTTAGAGGATACTATTGAGTTGGCGATTAGTGATGCTAGTGTCGAAGTTTTTAATGGTATTTATACACCTTTTCAAGTTGATGATATGGTGGATAGAAATCAGACGATCGCGATCGCGTCCAGTTTATTAGCTCTGACGTATCTGCACCCCAAAAAGGATTTAGCAGGGGTGATTAATGAGTTTTTAACTCAGTTACCGGGTGGACAAGATTGGCTCCAAGGAAGATAACAAAGGCGCGATGGATTTACCCACAGGTTGAAACCTGTTGCTATGAGAACAAAAAAGACTTGTGCGGGTGAGAATAGAGAATAACTTTGTATTATAATATCGAAGAGATAGCCTGTCATCAAAAAATTAACAAGTGTTATGACTGTCAAAGAACTAGAAACACAACTTCTGGCATTAACACCCGCGGAAAAAGCAGCCGTTATTCAATTATTAACCCAAAGTCTAGCAAATACCTGGCAAGGAATTAGTAAAACTCCGGGTGTCTGTGGTGGTGATGCTTGTATCCGAGAGACTCGCATTCCTGTTTGGCTTCTCCTACATTTTCGACGTTTAGGTGTCAGTGAAGGAGAACTTCTTTATAATTACCCGACTCTATCTGCGACTGATTTAGCTAACGCGTGGACTTATGCTGAAAGTAACCCTGAAGAAATTGAAATAGCAATCCGTGAAAACGAAGATGCTTAAACATTACATCATTTTCCCATTACAAAACTTACCCTCCCCCACTTTTCACTATCACCCATTACCCATTCCCCATTACCCTTATTTTTCCGTGAGTGTTTCTATCCCATCCCAGTCATCAGATAAGGTTTTTTCTAGCAAATTTTGACAAGGACTTAATTGTAATTTAGCCACGAACTATTCAGGATGTATTGCTAATACTTATTCAAATTTATTCCGAATATTCAGGAGTTGACGTCAGGAATTAATTATAACTTTTGTAAAAAAATTCAGAAAATTCAGAAAATTCAGAAAATTCAGAAAATTCAGAAAATTTATGGTAAATTAGAGTCAGAAAGAGTACGGGGTGTCCTATGACTCAGGGTAAAGTGATTCAACTGGTAGAACTAGCCAATCAATGGATGACGCAAAAAACAGGAAAATCTTTGGCCGATGTCCAAAAGACGATCCTGCGACAAGCGTTGGAAGGCCGTCGTCTTAAGGATATTCAAGTCCCTGGTTATAGTCCCAATACCATTAAATCGGAAATCGCGCCGAAACTTTGGAAAAGTTTATCTGATATTACTGGCCGCAAGGTGACAATTAAAACTCTCCATTTTGTTTTAGATGAATTTAGCAAAACGGGTGGAATTATTATCAATCATTCTCTGGAAATCAGGAGAGGTGAAAAAAACGTGTCTCCTTCTTCTTTATTTTTACCTTTAGAATTACCAGGGGGACAAATTCCCTTAAATTCTCAGTTTTATATTACCCGTCACTCCGCGGAGTCTCCCGCCTATGAAGAAATTAGTAAACCCGGAAGTTTAATCCGTATTAAAGCACCTAAACAAATGGGCAAAACTTCTCTGATGGCCCGTTTATTACAACAAGCACAACAACAGGGATGTGCAACGGTTTCTTTGAATTTTGAGTTAGCCGATAATGAGGTTTTTACCGCGTTAGATCAATTTTTACGCAAATTTTTCTGTGCCGCGATCGCGAAATCATTACAATTACCTACCCAACTTGAGCATTATTGGGATAGTGATTTAGCCAGTAAAGTTAATTGTACTAATTATTTTGAAGAATATTTATTACCTCATCTCGATAAACCCCTCGCGTTAGGATTAGATAAAGTTGACTTGATTTTTTCCCATCGTCAAATTGCTGATGACTTTTTTGGATTATTACGGGCATGGCATGAAAAGGCGAAACAAAATAGTATTTGGCGAAATTTTCGTCTGATTATTGTACATGGTACTGAGGTTTATATTCCCTTTAGTAATGATCAATCTCCCTTTAATGTCGGTTTAGGGGTAGAATTACCGGAATTTGATTTAAGTCAAGTGCAAAAATTAGCACGGTTACATCAATTAAATTTAAACCCTAGAGAAATCAATCAACTGATGCAATTAGTGGGAGGACATCCCCATTTAGTTCGACTCTCTTTATATAAAATTGCCCGTCAAGAAATGACTTTAGATGAGTTATTAAGAGACGCGGCAACCGATACAGGAATTTATGCCGATCATCTGCGCCTCCATCTCTGGAATTTAACACAAAATCCTCAATTATTAGACGCGTTAAAGAAAGTTGTTGAAACGGATCAAGCTGTAGAGTTAGAATCTTTAGTTAAGTTTAAATTAAATAGTATGGGTTTAGTCTATCTCCAAGGAAATTCTGTCACAACTCGTAATGATTTATATCGTCAATATTTCCGAAAGCACTTATTTCCTTTAAACTATTTTAATCTCGGTATAAAAAACGAAATTACACCCCATAAAATTACAATTTATACCCCGGAAAATATATCGGAGTGTTTAGGAGAAAAAATCCTCGCGGCGATCGTATTTACTGATGTCAAAGACTCCGCGTATAAACAACATAATAACCAAGAACAAACCTTATCCTTGATATTTCGAGATTTGAATATAATGACTCAATTATGTCAACAATTTGAAGGGCAAGTATTAAAATCAATGGGAGATGGATTATTAATGTATTTTGTTTCCGCGGTGAAAGCTGTTGAATGTGCTCAAGAAATTCAATATACATTAGCCAATGTTGCCTCAAAATTACCAGAATCACTCATTTTAGAACATCGAATAGGGATTCATTGGGCGGAAGTATTTTTCAAAGATAATGATTTATATGGCGATGGCGTGAATATGGCTTCTCGTATTCAAGCCGAAGCTCAACCCGGAGGAATTTGTATTTCTGCTACAGTTTATAATCTAGTAAAATCTCATTTATCCCTGAATGTGTATCAAGAATCGCGTACATTAAAAGGTTTTACAGAGCCGACTCTTGTTTATCAAGTTATCCGAGAAGATTATGGCAACAATTCCTTATGAATATAAAGTAGGTGGTAGTCTCCCCCCTAATGCACCAACTTATGTTTACAGACAAGCTGATCGAGAATTATATGAACATTTAAAACAGGGAGATTTTTGTTATGTACTTAATTCTCGACAAATGGGTAAATCTAGTTTAAGAGTGCAAACCATGCGACGTTTGCAAGCTGATGATCGTGTTTGCGTCACGATTGATTTAACAGAAATTATTGAACTAGATATGACGAGAAATCAATTTTATAAGAGTATTACTCGTCAGTTGGCTAAAAATTTTAATTTATTAAATCCCATTAATTTTAAACTTTGGTGGCAGGAATATGATACTACTCCTATGCAGGGTTTAGTTAATTTTATTCGTGAAATTTTGTTAAATAATGAAGCTTTATCTCAGCAAAAATTAGTGATTTTTATTGATGAAATTGATAGTGTTTTACGTTTACCTTTTTTAGTCAATGATTTTTTTGCTTTAATTCGTGCTTGTCACGATAATCGCGCCGAATATCCTAATTATAATCGTTTAACTTTTGCTATTTTTGGTGTTGCGTCCCCCTATGATTTAATTAAAGAAAGTAATTATAGTCCCCCTTTTAATTTTGGTCACGCGATCGAATTAAAGGGCTTTGAATTAGAGGAGGCTCAACCCTTAGCAGAAGGGTTAAAAGTGAAATCTTCTCAACCGCTTTTATTACTACAAGCTGTGTTAGATTGGACTGCGGGACAACCCTTTTTAACTCAAAAGTTATGTAAGTTTCTCCTTGAGGCTGAAGACGAACCCATTTTAGGTAATGAAGTACAATGGGTAGAAAAAATTGTCCGATCGCGCATTATCGACAATTGGGAATCTCAAGACGAGCCGGAACATTTACGCACGATCCGCGATCGAATTTATCGCGATAAAGAATTAAGCCAGAAATTATTAAACCTATATCAAAAAATTTTAAATCCTTCCCTTAGTGCCTCAGATGCCGGGGGAGTCAGTGTCGACGAAACCCGCGAACAAATGCAACTAAGACTCTCAGGATTAGTCGTCAAAAAACAGGGAAAATTAACAGTAAGTAATCTCATTTATAAAACAGTTTTTAACCAAAAATGGCTCGAAACGTCCTGGGTTCACGTCTCCCCCAAAACTGTAATTTCCGAAACAGATGAAGCCGATTTTCTCAATACATTAGCCGATTTAGAACGCCATTTATTAGTCGCCCAATTAACTCAAGTTCACGAGGGAGAATTTTCCGAGCAAAATCTCTATGAAGTCTTACGAAATGTGACTTTACATCTCGGTAATTTATTAAGTGCAGATCGGGCAACAATCTTTATTTTAAATGATGAAAAAAACGAATTATGGTCCTTAGTTGCCGAAAATGAAGGCAATGAATTTCTCGATATTCAATTACGTTTAGGGGAAGGAATTGCCGGACAAGTGGCTCAAGCTAAACAAGTGATTAATATTCCTGGTAATGTCTATGAAGATCCCCGTTCCTATTTTGTCAAAGAATCCGATCGCAAATTTAATTATCGCACTTACAATATTTTAGCCGTTCCCCTCTTAGATGAATCGGGAACTTTGATCGCGGTTTTACAGTTTTTAAATAAATTAAAACCCAATATTTATGACCTCATAAAAGTTACTAAAACCATTGATGTTAATGGTTTTACAGAGCAAGATGTCCAAAGATTAAATAAATTTTTTGATCCTCTTTGTCGCATTATCGAAAGTTGTCAATCTTGTTATAAAGCTACTCGCAAATTACGGGCGACCGCGGCATTAACAGAAGCAACGCGATCGCTTGATCAAGCCAATTTAGATACCAAAGAGATATTACAAAAAGTGATGAACGCGGCGAAAAAATTAATGAATGCCGACAGAAGTACCCTTTGGTTATTAGACCAAGAAAAGGGTAATTTATGGACAGAAATTCCGGGGAAAGGAGAATTAAGATGTGAGATGGAAGTAGGATTTGCGGGCACCGTTGCTCACACACTAGAACCGATGATTATACCCTTTGATTTATATGATCATCCTAATTCAAAACAAGCCAAAATTACCGATAAAAAAACAGGTTATCGCACCTGTAGTTTACTCTGTATGCCGATTTTAAGTCCCGATGGAGATTTATTAGGAGTAACACAATTATTAAATAAGTGTAAATCCGGTAATTTTCCTCCCTATAACCCCCAAGATTGGCCCCAAGTACCCGAAAAATTTAAAGCCAGTTTTGATGATAACGATCGCCAGTCCATGCAAGTATTTAATGAACGAGTGGGAGTGATTCTGCAATATGTCCAAACCCACGAATCTTTGATTAAATTAGCCGAAGTAAAACCCAAAGAAATTGTTTATAATACTCTCGCGATGTTGAGTAGTATAGGCGATCAACAAGAAGATGAATTTCTCTATGATTCTCTTTACAATCTGCTCCATTTTTTATCGGTTTCACTGGAAAAATTGCTCAATATAGAACGAGTTACTATTTTTATATTTAGTACCGAACAAAATGGATTTTGGTCATTAATTCCAGAATCTAAAACCAGTCAAATTAAAGAAGTTTGGGTTTCTCTTAATCAGGAAATAGTTGCGAAAATTATGGCAACTAAATCAAGTATCACAATTAATAATAAGCTCAAAAATTTTTCCCTGTGCTTAAATCCAAATAGTTTATCTTCTTGTCATCATTTATTAGTATTTCCCATTGTGAATCCCCAGGGTAATATTGTAGCTCTTGTTGAATTAATAAATAAATTAATCGGTCCTACTGTCTCAACACGAGGGGCCTCAAAAGGGTTTAGTCAATTAGATGAAGACTTATTAAAAAAACGAAAAGACTTAATTTTACCCATTATTGAAGGATGTCAATCTTTCCATCGAGAAATGAGAACAATGCAAGGAAAACGAGAAATAAATGAACTTTGGTCTGCCATTAGTTCGGTTAGTGAAAGTAACTTAAAACCGAAGGAAATGCTGCAAAAAGTTATGGAAGCCGCGAAGAATTTAACTAATAGTGAACGCAGCACTTTATGGCTCTATGATTATCAAAATGGAGACCTATGGACGGAAATTCAAGGATTAGGAGAATCCCGTTGTCCGATGGGTGTCGGATTTGCCGGAAAAGTCGCCGAAACAGGGGAGACAATGATGATTCCCTTTGATTTATATAAACATCCTCACGCGGGAAATGCCAAAAAAACTGATCAAAAAACAGGTTATCGCACTTGTAGTTTATTATGTATGCCTGTTTTCAGTTCCGATGGTAAATTATTGGGGGTGACACAATTATTAAATAAACGAAAATCTGGTAATTTTCCTCAATATAATCCCAAAGGACGACGCGTGGTTCCTGATTATTTAAAGACGGGTTTTAATGAACGCGATCGGCGTTATATGGAAATTTTTAATAACCAAGTGGGAATTATTTTGCAAAGTACCCAGCAAAAAGATATGATTCGCCAAGAAATTCAAAGTCGTCTTTCTAATTCTCCTAATGTAAGTTGACACCCTCAATAAAACTACTCAGAAAATGGGTTTCTCAGCTTAACTAGCAACGGATAAAAAACTGGCTATAATATGACTTTTTTTGAGTATAACCACAAAGGCACAAAGAACACAGAGGTGAGAAAACAAAGAGATCGACTTGCTCGACTCTCGCCTACACGCGTTGTCTCTTCTCTTCATTCCCCTCTTTGTCTTCTCTGTGCCTTTGTTGTTCATTTTATTGCACACTTTTTTCCAAGTGGTATTAGCTTAATAACCAGCAATAAACCCTATTTCTCAATCGTATTAATAGGCTCAAAGTGACCCCTATTTAGAGAATGGATAGGAGAGAATTTGCCAGATGAAGCAACCCTTCACCCGAAATTAATTCAATTAATAACGCGGCGAGAAAACCTAACATCGCGATACGGCCATTCCAGTTTTCCGCTTCCACGGTAAAACCCCATTTCCAAGCATTCCGATCTTTCTCTGGCATTTTTCTAACTCCTTTTTTTGAAGTTTTTACTTATTTGTAAATAAATGTAACATATTTTTGGAAAAAATGCCAAAACTAGGCTTAATTTCCACTCACTTATCCCAACCCTTCTTATTTATATGAAATTGGGAAAAATAGCTAACCCCGTATCTGGCTCAAAAAAATGTACTTTATCAAGCGCGATCGCGAGCCAGATTTTGTCCCCAATTTTCACGGCACGATCGGGAGAAATTCGCACTTGAATTTTTTGACTATAATTATCAACTAAACTCACAGATAATAAAGTTTCATGCCCTAAAGCTTCAATCATTTCCACTTGTACAGGTAAATTTTTTGTCGCGGGGGGACTCATAATTAAATCTTCAGGACGAATCCCTAAAATGAGAGATTTCTCCTCATAATAGCTCAGGGATTCTGCCCACATATCGGGTAATGTAATCCGAAATTGCGGATGAATAATTGATAAAGATGATGTTAATTTTACCGGGATAAAATTCATCGGCGGTGAGCCAATAAACTCCGCGACAAAACGGTTAGCTGGATAGTGATAAAGTTCTAAGGGTTTCGCGACTTGTTGAATTTGCCCTTGATTCATTATCGCGATGCGATCGCCCATTGTCATTGCTTCTACTTGATCATGAGTTACATAAATCGTAGTAATACCTAATTCTCGTTGTAATTGGACAATTTGAGCCCGTGTTTCCTGGCGTAATTTGGCATCTAAATTCGATAAAGGTTCATCCATTAAAAACACTTGTGGATTACGGGAAATTGCCCTTCCTAACGCGACTCTTTGTTTTTGTCCCCCTGACAATTGTTTGGGTAAACGAAATAAAAACGACTCAATTTGTAATAATTTAGCTACCTGTCTAACTCTTTCATCTACCAGTTTTTCTTTCTCAGACAAATATCTTAATCCTTTGGGTAACTTCCGCGTTATTCCCACCAAGAAATCTTCCCACAATTCCCGTAAATTAGTGTCTTTTCCTGAAGGCTTATTTTTTTCTCCTTCTTCTCTCTTCGCCCTTCTTAAACCAAAACCTAAATTATCATAGACATTGAGATGAGGATAGAGCGCGTAACTTTGAAATACCATCGCGATATCTCTTTGTTTCGGTGCTAAATCATTGACAACGCGATCGCCCACCCAAATATTACCCGCACTCACAGTTTCCAAACCAGCAATTAAACGCAAAAGCGTACTTTTACCACAACCGGAAGGTCCCACTAATACCATAAATTCCCCATCATTCACCGTCAAGTTAATACGCCGTAAAATCTTATCCGCAGAGGTACTTTCTGCGTCTTTATTATTGTTTGACGCGTCGCCTTTACGGGGAGCAAAACTCTTATAAACATTTTCAAGAATAACCTGAGACATGGTAATGGGGATTAGGGAATGGGTAATTGGGGAATGGGGATTGGGTATTAGGGAATGGGGATTGGGTATTAGGTATTAGGTATTAGGTATTAGGTATTAGGTATTAGATGTTAGGTATTAGGTATTAGGTGTTAGGTATTAGGTATTAGGTGTTAGGTGTTGAGGTAGTCCATATTATGTTCTTTAGAAGGATAATAGGAAGAGAAAATTTCCCCTCTTCCTTCTTCCTTCTTCCTTCTTCCTTCTTCCTTCTTCCTTCTTCCTTCTTCCTTCTTCCTTCTTCCTTCTTCCTTCTTCCTTCTTCCTTCTTCCTGCTTACTT